>NZ_JBHIRW010000020.1:0-31066 GCF_042197445.1 Bartonella sp. AA1HLJMS
ACCAAAGGCAATGGCTCTTGAAAGCTTACAGCGTCATAATGGACTCTTCAGTCTTACAGAAGCCGCTAAAATACTCGAGATGCAACCAAAACAGTTCATTCTCTTCTTACAGAAAAAAGGTTGGGTTTACAGACGAGCAGCAGGTGGAAATTTGCTTCCTTATCAAGACAAAATCCAAAAGAAACTTATGGATTGTCCAACCATCACACTTCAAACCGCAAGTGGAATAGAAAAAGTCATTCCTTGCGCAAAAATTACAGCAAAAGGAATTGGTGTGCTGTCTCAAGAGCTTAAAAGACAAAGCATGCATTAAGAGGAGGTTATCATGATAAAAAAGAAATATAAACTCACTGATGAAACAATCAAAATTGATGGAATAACGCTTTATCGCATACGCGCCTTAAAAGATTTTGATGATGTCAAAGAAGGCGACCTTGGAGGCTTTGTCGAGAGTGAATGGAATCTTAGCCATGATGATAATTGCTGGGTTGGAGGCAATGCTTGTATTTATCAAAATGCATATATCTCTGAAAATGCGAAGGTTTATGATGATGCCGAAGTTTATAATAACGCAAAAGTTCGTGGTAATGCCATAGTAGCCGGCGATACAGTATTTTATGGAAGTGACGCTATTTTAAGGTAGGGGGGATAAATCATGGAAAAAAAATACGAATTGACTGATGAAATGGATGAAGTTGGCGGACGCACGCTTTACCGCATACGTGCATTAAAAGATTTTGGAAATGTCAAAAAAGGTGACCTTGGCGGTTTTATTGAAAAGGAAGGCAATCTTAGTCATGGGGGCGATTGTTGGGTTGGAGATTATGCTAGGGTTTATGATAATGCTCGTGTTTATCAAAATGCACATATTTCCGGTTATGCCTATGTTTATGGTGATGCGCGGGTTTATGGAGATGCACTCGTTTCTGATGAAGCAAAAGTTTACAATTATGCAGAAATTTACGGTGATGCATACGTTTACGGTGACGCTAAAGTTTTTGATCATGCACATGTTTATGGCAATTCTCATGTTTATTATGAAGCATATGTTTACGATAAGGCAAGCGTTTATGGAAATGCAAAAGTTGGCGGTAATATACACATTTACGGAAATGTAAAAATTTACGGTGATGCGGATTTACGTTGTGAAGATTGGATTGGCAGCAATAGCAGAATATCCACTGGAGCAAACTAATGGAAAAGAAGTACGAACTTACTGATGAGAAAGCTGAGTTTAAAGGGGTAACTCTTCACCGTATCCGCGCTTTAAGAGACTTTGGAGTTATTAAAAAAGGTAATTTAGGCGGCTTTATAGAACATGAAAACAACCTATCGCATCATGGTAATTGCTGGGTAGGTGGTAATGCATTCGTCTTATCTTGTGCTTGCGTTTACGATAATGCTCAAGTTTATGATGATGCTGAAGTTTATGGTAGTGCACGAATTAAACATAATGCACATGTTTACGGTTTTGCCGAAGTTTATGGAATGGCAACAGTTTCCGGTAATGCACGTATTTATGGCGACGCAAAAATTTATCGTGATGCGGATATTGATGGCGATAACGTCATGTCCACTGGAGAAAAAGCATGGTGAAAAAATACGAATTGACTAATGAAACCACCGATATTGTAAGTTGCCATACATTGTACCGCATTCGTGCTTTAAGAGATTTTGATGATGTTAAGGCTGGGGACCTTGGGGGCTTTATAGAAAATGAAAGCAATCTCTCTCATGATGGCAATTGCTGGGTCTATGATAATGCTTGTGTTACTTGGGGTTCAAAAATTTATGACAATGCAAAAATTTATAATAACGCCCGAGTATATGGTGGTGGTCGCATTTTTGAAAACGCACAGATTTACGGAAATGCAATTGTTTATCCCAATGCAAGAGTTTATGGCGACGCAAAAATTTACGGAGATTCAGAGATCTGCGGAGAAAGCCGTATCACAACAAACGAGAAAAAATAAATCATGTATAAATATGGAATTAAACCTACCTTGTGTGCACAGTTAGTTGTGAGAAATACTCACAATCTAGGTGAACTTTGTATCACTATCTCTGGGTATAAAGACGAGCCTTATGTAGATACCATAATTTCTGAAGACATAATGCAGCCTATAAAATCCAAACTCTAACAACCAAACCAACTTTTAACACATGCGTGATTCACGCCACGGGTGAATTGCGCTCAAATAGGAGGAAATCAAGATGAGTGAACTAAGTACCACACAAACGGAATTAGTGGAAAAAACGAACGATTGTGAAATCAAACCTACAGCTATGGAGCTTATTTTAGAAAGAGCTTTAGAAAATGATGTCGATATGGATCGTCTCAAGCGTCTTCTTGAATTGCGAGAAAAGGAGATAGAACGACAAGAGTGTCAAAACTTTGTCCGTGATCTTTCTACTATACAAGTGGAATATAAAAATATCGAACAAAATGCCATTAATACACATACTAAAAGCCTCTATACAACGCTTGATAAATATATTGATGCTATTAAAGAACCTCTTGCAAAACATCACTTTGCCTTGTTCTCTCGTATCAAAGACCAGAGTTCAAATGACATAACTGTAGAAATGACTTTAAAGCATATATCGGGCAATGAAATATCAACACAAGGAACATTTCCCATTGATGCTACGGGAAGCAAAAATAACACACAAGCGGTTGGTTCTACTATAAGCTACGCACGTAGATATCTCTTAGGCATGCTTCTTAATGTTGCAAGAAAAGAAGACGATACAGATGGAATAACACTTCTTGCGGGTATCTCTTCTGAACAGATGAATGAAATCAAAGAATTAATTAAAAAAACACAATCTGAAGAAAGTAGGCTTCTCTCTTTCATAGGAGTAAAAAATCTAAAAGATATGTCTTTTAAACAAGCACAAACCGCTTTGTTTTCTTTGAAAAAAAAGCAACGAAAGCAAATGAATAAAGCACAACAAGAGCAATTAGATGCACCTATACAAGATATCGAATATGCGCCAACTCAACAAGAAACGGCGGTGTGAAATGGAACAAAGGACAGCAGAGTGGTTTCAAGCGCGCTTGGGTAAAGTCACTGCATCTAATGTCTACAGCGTACTCAGTAAGACAGCTGAAGGCTTGCCTACCAGCAAATATGAAGACTACAAAATCAAACTCATTACAGAGCGCCTAATAGAAGGAATAAGCCAATCTTATATAACACCTGCTATGCAATGGGGTATCGAACATGAAGAAGATGCCTTAAGAGAATATGAATTCATTTATGACACAGAGGTCACAAGGTGCGGGTTTATCCAACACCCCACAATAAAAATGGCAGGAGCAAGTCCTGATGGATTTGTTGGTGATGACGGTTTAGTTGAAGTTAAATGTCCACAATCGACCACGCATTTGCGCTTCTTTATGGATGGCAAAATCAAACCCGAATATATCGCACAAATGCAATTCCAAATGGCTTGTACAGGACGAAAATGGTGTCATTTCATGAGCTATAATCCAAACTTTGTAGGCAAATCTACTGGTTTGAGAATGAAAGTCAAACGCGTCCTCCGTGATGAGAAATACATTGAAGAGATTAATAAAGCTGTCGAAATCTTTTTAGGGGAAATAGAACAAGAGATGCAAAAGATTTTGACAAAAGCTGCTTAAACCTATGGGGGTGCTCTTTCTCCTCCCAGCACCCCCACCCATTTAATTAATATAAAAAAGAGAAAGGTAATGAGATGATATTTGATGATGGAGATAGATATGTAACGACACGTGAGTGTGCACAGCTTTTTAGTGTATCCACAACAACGATTCGCAATTGGGTGCTTCAGGGGTTGTTTCCGGAGCCATATAAGCTAGGGAGAGCAGTGAGATGGAGAAAAAAAGAGATCTTAGACTTCACTCCAAAGAAAAATAAGGAGCAAATAAGAACAAATTAGGTAAAATTATATAAACTGTAGAAGGTGGTCTAAAAGGTGGTCTGAAAATGGCTATTTAAAGAAAAAATCTATATATTTCAATATGTTTAAGAAATAAAATGGTGCCTAGAGGGCACCCGTGGAGAAAGGATCGACAATAAGAATAGGTTTTCTCATACTTTGTTCCGCTGCGATAAAAGGAAAAGAACATAAATAAAGATTATCAACCCTATAAGGGGCAGAAGATAAACAGCTGCTTGAGGACCCATAAGGGCAGAGCTTGTAAGAAGACCAAGAATGACATAACCTGCCGATTGGGAGAGAGTATAAAGCATGCCGCTATAGCTTCCCACCAGCTCTGCTTGAGCCTCTGTTTTGGTCGCTTCAATCGTATGTTTGCGGGCATTAATTCGCATGGTATTCATTGAAAAGCCAATAAAAAAGCAAAAGACCACAGCCAAATAGGGCGATTGTGTGGTGCTAAAAATAAGATCAGCCATGCTCAACATAAGGGCTGGGAGAATAAATTCAAAACGAGGGATTTTGATAAAAGCAGCCAAAAAAGCGCCCACGCCTGCAACCGCACTGCAAAGCCCATAATATTCAGAGCCAAAATTTTTCACACTCTGAAAAAGAATAGTTGCCAGCGTATTATAAGCGCAAATATGAAAGCCAATAAGTCCTATGCAGACGCATAAAAGTTTAAGCTCATGGGAGAGCTCATCCACTTGCGGTGTAGGTGCTGGCTTCTTACCAGTTGCAAGTGCTGTGGTATCTGTAGCGTTGTATTCATCGCAAAAGATAATATATCCGGCTATAAGGCTTATAATGATGTCAAACACACAAAGTGTCACAATCAAACCATTATAACCGATTTCAGCTGCTGCCCCTCGAGGGCTGGTCGCTTCTAAGAGATAACCACTCAGTGCTGCTCCCAAAAATGCGCCAATTTGCACCACTGTTTGCATAATGCGGGAAGCCTTTTGGGCGCTAATATAACCACTAAGTGCTAGTTTAGTATTATAAGTCTCGAGTGTGCTTAAGGTAATCAAAGAGAGATAGCCGATAGAGATAGAGACAGCAATAAAACCAAAGGGGGAATCAGCGTAATGGAAAAGAGCAATCAATAAAAGAAGGCTATAGATAATGATTCGCCTTTTGTATAAATCGACCAACCGCAGTGAGGCTTTAATGCGCACAAGACTGCTTTTTTTCAAAAGATAGGGCATAAGGGTGCCCAAAGCCATGGTTACGCCTAGAAAAACCGATGAGGATGTTATGCGATAAGCATTCCAAAGATTACTTAAAAATAAAACCATATCAGAAAGATACAGCAGGACAACAAGCCCATAAAACCGAAACATCAGTTGTTTGTGCACATTATCCCCCCATGTTAAATAGACATGCTATAAATTATACATTTTTACAAAAAGCTAATATATATGTTGTTAGGCATGTCAAGTTTTTTCGATAGAAGCATGGTACAGATTTGAACGATAACGTTTATCATAGCGATAGCTAATTTTGGAGAAACTGAGAGCGGAGGCGGTTGGTATTTTTACTGTATCTCTTGTGAGGTGCTTTTCCAATGAGGAGTTTCTTCGCTAAATGACCAGTATAGCTATGTTCTTGGGAAGGCTGTGTTTGCACTCTCAAGATTGCCTCCATTTATACTCAAGGTTGAGGTTTTTCTATTGACCGTTGTTAGATGTTATTGTGACAATAAACTTCGTTATCTATCAGAAACATTTATGGCATTAGCGCTAAGGTATTGTATTAAAGCCTTTACATAGTAGTCTTTTTCAGAGAGAGGTATTATTGGTTCAGTTTTAGGAGGCTTTATTACGGCCGATTTGGGCGTCGTCGTTGTTTGAGGGCTTATTATAATATTCTTAGTTTCAGTTTATGAATATACCGAAAGATATATTGAAACATTTGATTCAAACGCTTTTGCAAGACATATTTCAATATCTCAGCGATGTTTTCTGAGAATTGCTCTGCTGCTTTTTGACGGAATTGAATATCAAATGCTTATAGTGTGAGCGGTGGTTTGAGAAAAGATAGAGCTGATTTCATTAGATTTCTATGTAGTGCAATCCAGTACTAGCTCTTAGGACAATAATATACTGAGATCGAACTCATTTCTATATATTTACACGACGCTATAGGAGTAATCCTCAGAAATCTACTAGAATTCGTTAGAAAATGGCAGGTTATGGAGTGTGAACAAAAAAATATATTTTTTACAAATACTTAATCTTATTTTAAGTTGTCTAAAATATAACCTTATCTTAAAACTAAGTCTATATACTGCCATTTATCATAAAGTTAATAAGTTATACAAAATGCGGGAGTATTGTGTTTTTCTGTTTAGAGACGAGTTAAAAAACATCTTATTGAACATTAAAAGATTTTAGACAAAAAACAATTTAACTTATGGAGAGTATATAGACAGAATGTATCTTGATAAAAAAGTTTATAACTCCATGCGGTCTTCAAAGAAATTTCTCGTCATTACTCAACAGAAAAACATATAATACAAACTTTTAACACAGTTCTTAGTATAGAAATAATCCATAAATTAGAGATATTTAGATAAAGGAAAAGCAATTGATCCGTTGCTTTTAGCACTCTTAGCAAGACAGATAGACGCAAACATACGCTTGAAATTATTGAACCTTCCTTAGCTTCATTGCAAAATTTATTAATTAGCGATTGATCTGTTTATTCTAGTCTTGCTTATTTTTATGCTCGAGAGCTTTCTATTGAAAGTGTCGTTAAATTAAATCAATCTATTCCAAGACCCCATATTACATTTTATCTTCATTTACCGCCCACTACAGTACTGGAACGATTGCAGAAAAGGAATGGTTTAAACTTAAAATACGAAGAAAAACTCTCTTTTATTGAAAAAATGTATTTAGAAAACTAACTGTAATGGGCTTGTTTTAAAAGATTTAGAGAAGGGGAGTAGAAAAGTTAGCAATATTTATTGTGAGGATAATAGTATGTTTATTCTTTTAGAGATGAAGTGTGGTGATAGAAGAACGACATGGAGGAATATACTCGAGCATATTTTAGTGCACGGAATAATAAGGACAATAAAATGTGAGTGAAGCTTCCATACCGTAAAATTGTTTCACATATGTATAAAGGTGTAGCTTCTGAATAAAACGCACATAAAATATTAATTTTGTTTTTGTCCATAAATGTTCCGTTTTCATAGAAGAATTAATCATAAAACAGCACAAAGATTGTAAAAGCCTCAAAAAAGAAATTTTGCTTTCTTAAATTTAATGATCTAAAATGAAAATTGTCAGAATGCCTGTTTTTAAACAGGATGTATCATGCATATCGACTGGTATTCATTTTAGAGGATAATTTATGTTCACTTCAAATTTGAAGGAACGCATTGCTTTATTTGAAAATAGAACTTTTCTCTATTTTACTTTGAGCGGCTTATTTGCTACATTTGGAAGTGGACTAAATTATATTACATTGTCATGGATCGCTTACAATCAGACGGGCTCAATCCGTGGTGTGGCGTTGATGATGCTTTTTCTTTGGACGCCTGGCATTATTTTTGCGCCTATTTTTGGCATATTGGCAGATAAATATAACCGTAAAACGCAGATTATTATTTCAAATCTTGTGAGAGGTTTGGTAATCGTGAGCTGGGTAATGCTTTGGCATTTTGGTATAGAAATTGAATTGATGGTCTTATCTGCTCTTTTGGGTATTTTTATCCCTTTTTATATGCCATCAGCTATTTCTTTAATTCAAAGTATTGTGCTGAAGGAACAGCTCATCAATGCAAATGCAACCATCGATATGGTTTATGAACTTGGCACTATCGTAGGTATGGGCTTAAGTGGATTTATACTGTCCTATGCAGGAACAAAAGGAACTCTTCTAATAGGTGGTATATTCTTTATCATTGCTGGTTTATTTAATTTTGCAATGAAGGTACCTAAAAACAGAAGATCTAAAAAACAAAACCAGCAAAATTGGTGGGAAAATTATACAGCATCACTTCATTATTTTAAACAGAATCCGGCTCTTTTTGTACCTTATATAAGCCAGATGATTATTATGACTCTTTTGATGACCATTCCTGTTATTCTCGTTCCTTATATACAAGAGGTTTTACATGCGGATAACAGGACCTTTGCAATATTTGAGGTGCTTTATTCTATGGGTGTATTGACAGGTGCGTTTTTTTCACCACTTCTTTGTAAAGTTTTATCTATCAGGAAAACATTAGCCATTTTATTAGCTTTTATGGCTATTGGCCTCGCTATTTTATCTGTTAATACACACAATTTTGTTGTTTTTCCTGTTTACTTTATGATTGGATTTGGACTTTCGAGTTGGGCTCTTTCGATTTCTTTATCACAACTCTCTTGTGATCCTGAATACCAAGGAAGATTGCAGGCAAGTTTTAATGGTATCTCTGGATGCTTGATCCTCGGAGTCTATCTCATCATGGCAAGCGATAACAGTAACATATCACCTCAATCGATATATTTTTTTCAAAGCATTGTTGCGTTTGTTGGAATACTCATAGTGCTGTTTTATAAACATGAAAAACAATAAATTACGTTTAAGAGTGGTCAATATACGCTATTTTTAAACATTTACGCTGCAGCACATTTCATATTTTGCTTTTAAAGGAGAGTTGAGAAAATGTAAAAGTTGGTGCTTAATGAACAAAGTATAAATTGATGTATGCTAGAGAATACTCTCTATTTTTTGATAATGATCTAAAAGAATTGATGCGTTTCTTTAATTCATCTCACTGTTGTTAAGAAGACGAAAACGTAACACTTTAAATCTTCTTGAAAGTTTTTTGTTTAAGCGTAGTAGAAAGTAAAGCAATGAGGTAATATCTTATCATATGGGGAGAGTATTGTATTATTTTTGTTTTTCAAAATCCATATGAAAAATTGTATCAATTTCATCTTCACTGGAATGAGTATTTCTACGACGATGCAAGGTTTGCACAATCTCTTTTTTTAAAACAGCATCTGTTTCACTTAAACGGTGAATACTGAGTTCCAATTCAAGAGATAACGCCAAATCCACGCACAATTTAAGCTCTTCTCCAATGTCGAAACCGCGTTGATAGTCGTCATAAAGACCAACCAGTGTATCAGATAATTCTTTATCGCATAAAGAGGTCATGCTTAATTCCTCAACGTTGCGGGTTTCCATGCAGCTTTTTTAAGTATCACTCCACTATCATCACTTAAAATTGCCATGTATACGAACCTCATGGTTTTGTCAATTTTCTGCAAAATACGCGCTTTTAAATCAAAGCCTATTAAAGATTTTATTACTCCAAGATTTTGAAGCGCCCAATTGTAAATATGGATGGCAATGTGTTTGCTATAGAATTTATAGCATTTAAAATACATTGCCAAAAGGCTTTTAATATGCGTAGAGGAAGAGTATTCTGACGATAAACCAAAAACCCTGAAATCTCTATTGCCAGTTACAGCTAAATCAGTGCCATTAATATATAAAATAAGCAAACAGGGTTTGTAAACGTCTAACTTTTTAATAACGAGTGATAATCTCATTTTTTGTAGAATACCAATTATTTTGCCTATTTTATATTGATTTTTAGACATTGATAAACTTTTTACCTTATAAAACCTATGGGAAATGCATTAGCATATTTTTGTAATAAGATTTCAGTGGTATATTGCACAGCATGAAATGAAGGGAATCTTATTAGGCTTTTTGCTTTTGAAAGAATATGACTGCAACTTTTGAGAAAGCAGTTGGCAAGAATTGGCTTGGCATGCAAACTGATAGAGTTGGCAGTGGCGCATTTAGTTTTTTCATTGGCCTGTGTCCAAATGTTTTTGACTCTGGAAAATAGCCTCTGATAGGCTTGAGTTTTTTCGAGGTTATATTACAGGGGCGCAGCTCAGAAAAATACCACGGCGATTGCATTTTTTTGTAATTGTCATAATTTTCGCTCCTGCTTAAATGGATGCTGTAACATCCGTTTTTGTGGGGTTATGTATGTGATAACTGCTCTTCTTAAGGGGCAGTAATAATAGATATAAATCAATATAATTATTTAGTCGACAACTATATTGATTTTGGAGTGTTTTTTTTGGCTCGTCCGGAAGCAAAATCTAAAACTGAGTTGGCAAAACGTTTTCGTGAAGTGCGTCATGCTCTTGGTTTTACAGAGCGTAAGCAGTTTGCTGAACATCTTGGTATCACTGCTGGTTCTATAGGAACTTATGAAACTGGTATAAGTGAGCCTACAGCCTCTGCGCTCTCCAAATATCAAGAAATTTGTGGTGTTTCATTAGATTGGCTAGTAACGGGAAATGGCGAGATGTTTTCAGATATGGCAAAGGCAAAAGCAGCTGGTTTTAAACCGCAAGCGATACCTGTTGGGCTGATGAAAAAGCTTGGACATTTAGCTTATACGACCTATCATGATGCAAAAATAACACTTTCTCCTGAAGATGTTGCGGAATTAGCAGCAGAGCTTTATGGAAGATTGCAAGAGCTTATTCAAAACCTCAATGATATAGAAGAAGTCGAAGCCATTTTGCCACTTTTAAAATTACATTTAAAGCGTAAAATCGAAACTGAAAAGCACATCTAGAAATTTCATAAGATACGAATGAACAGCCTTTTAAAAAATAAAACTTTTTTGGTTTTCTGCTGTATAACCAAGTTTGGAATGTGAAGATCTCACGATCTTCGAGTCTCTTATTCAACCTGAAAAACGAGAAACTATCATTATAAATCAATAGACTGTTCTGATTAAAAATAAAACGGTTCATAAAAAGAACGACAGGTAGCAATACAAACAAAATTTCTTCAAAAGGAAGCGAGTATAGCATCATTCCTGAAATATTTGTTGGTTGAAGAAAAGATACGGATAACAGTGAAAATACAGTGGGTTATGTGAGAGGAAAGAGTTTAGAAAACAGCTTCTTTTCGGTTTATGATATTAAAAAATTTATACAATAGTGAAAATACAATGACGATGTTTTGTTCCTATAGAAGGGTAACAGATATATAAGAGAGAAGAACGAAAGACTATTTATAGATGCGCTTTTGTCTTTTTATGAAGATGATAAGATGAGTACGTTAAAACTTTTTACAGAGCGTGCATCATTATATTTAAGACAGATTTCTTTCAAAGAGATGTATAGTATATTGAAACAGTTTACCTCGCAACAAAAAGTGAGATTATGATGATAATCATTATCTATTACATTGTGCGATAAGTTAAAAAAATCATAAATTTGTGCTTATAAGAACAGCTAATTTATTGAGAAGTATTTTTACAAATTTATAAAAAATTATTTTTACGCTCTTGCCATTCTTCTGATGCGCTTTATTTGAAAAGTAGAATTGCTCTTTAGTGAAACTATTTTTGTTAAGAGATAAATCGCAGTGTTTTTGAATGGAGATTACGGTATATTTTCAAAGTCTTGTGTTTTTATTTATTTTTT
The DNA here is from genome assembly GCF_042197445.1 of Bartonella sp. AA1HLJMS. Taxonomy (NCBI): domain Bacteria; kingdom Pseudomonadati; phylum Pseudomonadota; class Alphaproteobacteria; order Hyphomicrobiales; family Bartonellaceae; genus Bartonella; species Bartonella sp. AA1HLJMS. The sequence goes on from NZ_JBHIRW010000020.1 coordinate 11,400, forward strand.
AGCTTGAATCCCTCTAGCTAAAAGGGTTGGGGACTTTTCTAGATTTGATGTTGTTGCAGAGATTTTAGGTCGATGCCGTAATAAATAGCGGTGTCGATGGGAGGGGTTTTTCTTGATTTATTGGTTTTTGAAGTGCGCAAACTAAGGGGTTTGCCATGTGTGTTTTCACGCGTTGTGATGATGTTGAACTCTGTAGGAGGAGATTCTTATGAAAAAAAAATATTCCCCACCAAATTTAATTAAAGCTTTTTCTCTCAGCGCGGCAATGGCCACACTCTTATCGAGTGTTTCTCCTGTTGTTGCTTCGAATCTCGCGATAACGGGTGACAAAACTATGAGCACGAGTGGTTCTGGTGTGTCTTATGACCATGGTAGCCATGGCAGTATTGTTTTTGCGGGTGATGATAATTACTGTGGTGTGGATAATGTCATTGGTCGTGGTGGCAAGCAACAGGAGTCAATTGCTAGTACTAATCAAATAACCGCAGAGCAGCAATATGATAGATTTACCAAAAATACAAATTTTTCTGGTCGTTATCCTTATGGCGTGACCACTGATAAGGTCACTTGGAGTGGTGATAGTAATACGAGCAACAGCAGCACTGGTTATATGGGGAAGCTTACAGGTGGTAGCACGAGTGCTATGCCTGAGGCTTATGGTGTGTATTCTTTTGCAACCGGTTGTGGATCTGCTGCAACAGGGAATTATTCAACAGCATTTGGTGCGGGTGCAACTGCAAAGAGTGGAGGAGCACAAGCTTTTGGTGTTTCTGCTCTTGCGAATGGAGCGGCAAGTGTTGCCATAGGGATTGGATCGGAAACGGTAAAAAGATCGTCTATCGCTATAGGTGGGCTTTCAAAGGCAGATGGCATTGATAGTATTGCGTTCGGTAGCAAAGCGGCTACAGATGGTCAAGATGCGGTTGCGATAGGTTATGCCGCTAAAGCCGGTGCGCAAAATGCGGTTTCAGTTGGTTCAAGTACAAAAGCGACTGGTAAAAGTAGTTTGGCTCTAGGCTATAAGGCAAATGCATCAGGAGAATTAGCAGTTGCTATTGGTGGACTTGCAATCGGTATTCGCGGCATTGCTATGGGAAATAACGCAGAAGCGAAGGATCAAGATACGATTGCGATAGGTTATGCTGCTCAAGCTCAAACAAAGTATTCGGTTGCAATTGGTCCAAATGCACAGGTGATTGCTGGAGACGGAGTTGCTTTGGGTGGAGCTTCCGTTGCCAGTGTTGTTAATAATGTTGCTGGTTATGATCCTGTAAGTAACAAAAATTCACAACAAAACAATGGTGCATGGAAAAGTACAAAAAGTGCAATCAGTGTTGGAAAAGCTGACGGTAGTATAACACGCCAGATTACTGGGTTGGCGGCTGGTACTGCAGATACTGATGCCGTCAATGTGGCACAGTTGAAAGCTATGAGAGCTGTCGTAGAAGGAGCAGGAGGCTGGAAGTTATCTGTTAACGGTGAAGCTGCTGTGGATATTCTGCCTGGTGAAACAGTCAATTTTGCTGGAGCTAAACTTGAGAATTATGACAACAAGAACATTAAAATTGTAAGAAAAGATGATAAAACAGTAGAATTTGATTTGAATGACTTCATTACAGTTGGACGTGTACAAGCAGGAAAAACCCAATTAAGCGACCTTGGTTTCGTGATTACTGGTGGTCCGCGTATGACTGGTAGCGGTATTTTTGCTGGTAATAAACAAGTTTATGGAGTGGCAGCGGGGAGTGCAGAGACTGATGCGGTTAATGTTGCACAGCTGAACGATGTAAAAGAATTGATATCAAAGGCGGGAGGAAGCTGGAAACTTTCTGTTGATGGTAACAATGCTACAGATGTTGGGGCAGGAAGTACAGTAGATATTGTTGCGGCAGTGAGCGGGGACGGAAGCAAAAATATCAAGATTGAAAAAGATAATAATAAAGTCACATTTTCTTTGAATGATACTCTTAAGCTTACGAGTGTCACGACAGGCAACAGCATTATGAATAGTGAAGGCTTTATTATTGAGAATGGGCCAAGAATGATTTTGGATGGTATTTCTGCTGGAAATAAAAAGATTACAGACGTAGCAGCAGGGAAAAGCGATACCGATGCAGTCAATTATGCGCAGTTGAGCGAGGTAAGACAATTGGTATCAAAAGCAGGGGGATGGAAGTTATCTGTTAATGGTGAAGCTGCTGTGGATATTCTGCCTGGTGAAACAGTCAATTTTGCTGGAGCTGAACTTGAGAATTATGAAAACAAGAACATTAAAATTGTAAGAAAAGATGATAAAACAGTAGAATTTGATTTGAATGACTTCATTACAGTTGGACGTGTACAAGCAGGAAAAACCCAATTAAGCGACCTTGGTTTCGTGATTACTGGTGGTCCGCGTATGACTGGTAGCGGTATTTTTGCTGGTAATAAACAAGTTTATGGAGTGGCAGCGGGGAGTGCAGAGACTGATGCGGTTAATGTTGCACAGCTGAATGAAGTAAAAAATCAAATAGCAGGAAATGGTCTTGTTAAATGGGATGAAGAACAGAAACTTATCACCATTGGTAAGGAAAAAGATGGTACGAAAATTGATGTTGCAGGCAGTGGGGGAGACCGTAGTATTTCTGGTGTAAAGGCCGCAGAGAGAGACAATGAAGCCGTTAATAAAAAACAACTCGATGGTGAAATTGCAACTATTACTGATACTATTAACAATATTAAGGAGGGTGGTGCTTTTGCAGTTCTCTACGATAAGAATGGTGATAGCAGTGTTAATTATAACAGTGTGACTTTAGGTGGCGGTAAGACTGGTGGGCAGGTAGCTCTGCACAATGTTAAAGATGGCAAAATTGCTAAAGATTCGCATGATGCTATCAATGGGAACCAAATTAATACAATATCCGGAGATATTGCAAAGTTTTTTGGCGGGGGTACTGTATTTCAAGATGGTTCTTTTTTAGGACCAAGATATAATTTATCTACTGTTTCTGCAGATGGTACTGTAGGACAGAAGGTACATACTGATGTTGGCTCAGCGTTGACAGGACTTGATGACAATGTCAACAATGTGAATAGCCGCTTAACACATGTAGCTAATGAGTTTACTCAGAAAATTGAGGGCGTTTCTAAAGATTCTCTATTGTGGAGTAATGATGAGCAGGCATTTGTAGCACAGCATGGAGACGGAAAAACCAATAGCAAAATTAAATTTCTTTCCAATGGAGATATTACTGAAAATTCAACCGATGCAGTGAATGGTTCGCAGCTCTTTGCGACTAATCAGAATGTTAACACTGTTACAAATAATCTGGCAACAATTGCTAAAAATATATCAAAGTATTTTGGTGGTGGTGCAGACGTATCTAACGGTAAGGCTCCCACTTACACTATTCAGGGTAAGCCACATAATGATTTTGAATCTGCTTTTAGTACTGTTGATAATTCTATCACGAATATACAAAATCAGATTACGAATGCGACAAAAAATAGCCTTGTTAAGCAGGAGGAAAATGAAGGTACTATCACTGTTGGTAAAGCAACAGGTGGGACTAAAATCAATGTTGCAAACAAATCTGGTGATGCTCGTACAATTTCTGGTGTAAAAGCTGCAGAGCGAAATGATGAAGCTGTTAACAAAGCCCAGCTTGATAAAAGTATAGAGAAGATTTCTAATGATATTAATCTTACAAGTGCTGCTGCAGTTCTCTACGATAAAGAAAACGGTACCGTTAATTATGGTAGCGTAACTTTAGGTGGGGTAGATAACCAAGGCCCCGTTGCTCTTCATAATGTTAAAGATGGGAAAATTGCTGAAGATTCGCATGATGCAATCAATGGGAACCAAATTAATAAAATATCTGGAGATATAGCAAATTATTTTGGTGGTGGTGCCTCGTTTGAAAATGGTGCCTTTAAAGGACCAAACTATAGTTTATCTGTTATTGTTGAAGATGGTCAGGTGGCAAAAGCCAATTATCATGACGTTGGCTCAGCTTTGAGTGGTCTTGATGCAAATGTGAAGAGTGTGAATACGCATCTGACGAATGTAGTAAAAGATGTCAATGAAAAAATCACGAATATTACACAAGAAGTCAAAGGGGACGCTTTGTTGTGGAGTAATGATGAGCAGGCATTTGTTGCTCTCCACGGAGAAGGACAGAAGACAAACAGCAAGCTTACCTCTCTTTTGAATGGAGACATTTCTGAAGATTCAACGGATGCAGTAAATGGTTCGCAGCTCTATGAAACTAACCAAAAGATTAGTAAGTTGGGTAATGGCTTTGACGGTATAAGTACAAATATATCGAAGTATTTTGGTGGTGATACAGATATAGCTAACGGTAAAGCGCCAACCTATACGATTCAGGGCACTACACATAATGATGTTAGTTCTGCTTTTAGTTCTGTCAATAATTCTATCACGGAGATTTCTAATCAGATTTCCAATGCGACAAAAAATAGCCTTGTCAAGCAAGAGGAAAATGAAGGGGATATCACCATTGGTAAGGAAAAAGGTGGAACGAAAATTGATATTACAGGCAGTGGAGGAGCTCGGACTATCGCGGGCGTGAAAGCTGCAGAGAACGATGATGAAGCAGTTAATAAAAAACAACTCGATGAAAGTATAGGAAAGATTAACAACAATATTGAGAATATAAGTGCCTCTGCGGTTCTTTACGATAAAAATGATGATAGCACTGTCAATTATGAGAGTGTAACTTTAGGAGGTAATAAGGTTAACGGGCAAGTTGCTCTTCATAACGTCAAAGATGGAGAGATTTCCGATCAATCGCATGATGCAATTAATGGTAGCCAGATTAATAAAATATCCCAAAACGTTGCTGAATTTTTTGGTGGTGGGACCTCATTCGAGAATGGAGTCTTTAGAAAACCGAGATATAATTTAACTACTATTGATGAAAATGGTCAGGTAAAACAGCGGGAATATAATGATGTTGGATTGGCTTTGTCAGGGCTTGATACAAATATCAGACATGTTAATCATCATTTAGTCCTTTCAATGAAGGACGTTGCTTCTTATTTTGGTGGTGGTGCTGGATATGATGAAAATGGAGAATGGTATGCTCCTACTTTCAAAGTTTCTCAGCGTAATGAGGATGGCACTATTGTTGAGAAAAAGCATCATAATGTCGCTGATGCTTTTGAGGGTGTCGATAATTCTATCACAGATATTTATAATCAGATTAATAATGTAACAGAAAATAGCCTTGTAAAGCAGGAGGGAGAAGATAGTCTTATTACTGTGGGTAAAGCAACCGGTGGTACTGAAATCAGCCTTGTAAATAAAGATAAGCAAGAAAGAACACTTTCCGGTGTAAAAGATGGAGAACTTTCTCAAACATCAACGGAAGCGGTAAATGGTTCACAGCTTTTTGCTACGAATAAGAAGGTTACAACTGTTAACAATGATCTCAAAACAGTCGCTCAAAATACATCGAAATATTTTGGTGGTAGTACAGATGTATTGAACGGTATAGAACCAGCTTTCCTTATTCAGGGGGAGACCTATCATAATGTTACGGAAGCGTTTACAGGTGTTAATACTTCTATCACAAATATTGATAATAAGATTTCCGAAGTGGTAAAAAATAGTCTTGTTAAGCAAGACGGAGTTTCTGCTCCTATCACTATTGGTAAGGATACAGCTGGTACTGAGATCAATATTGCGGGATATGCTGGTGTAGCGCGTTCTATTTCTGGTGTTAAGGCAGCAGAGAAGGGTGATGAAGCTGTTAACAAAGACCAACTTGATAAAAGCATAAAGGATATTACTAAAGATATTGAGACAGTAACTGCTGCTGCGGTTCTCTATGATAAGAATGACGATAATAGTGTTAATTATGGTAGTGTAACTTTGGGCGGCGATAAGAACAACGGACCAGTTGCTCTTCATAACGTAAAAGATGGTAGCATTTCTGAAAATTCCAACGATGCAATCAATGGTAGTCAGATTAATAAAATATCAGCAGATATTGCAAAGTTTTTTGGTGGTGGTGCAAAGTTCATTAACGGTGCTTTTGAAGGGCTGAAATATACTTTATCCGCTATTGTAGGTGGTGAAGTAGGGAAGGCTAATTTTTACAATGTTGGTGATGCTTTAACAGGTCTTGATAAAAATGTTCAAGATGTGAATCAACGCTTAACGAATGTATCCAATGAGTTTAACCAGAAAATTGAAGATTTCTCTAAAGATGCTTTACTGTGGGATGATGAGGAAGAAGCATTTGTGGCACGTCATGAAAAAGATGGCAAGAAAACAAACAGCAAATTGAAGTATCTTTTAGATGGTGAGATTGCTCAAGGTTCAACAGATGCCATTACGGGCAACCAACTTTATTCCATGAATAACCAACTTGCGAATTATTTCGGTGGCGGTGCCAAATATGAGAATGGCAAATGGACAGATCCTACTTTTAAGATTGTTCAAGTCAATGCTGATGGTACGACTGTTGAGACAGAGCACCATAATGTTGCTGATGCTTTTGGTGACGTCAATAAAAATATGTCAAATATTAATAACCGTATTGATGATGTCATCAACAAGGTCGATTCAGATGCCTTAAAGTGGAATGATAAAGAAAAAGCCTATGATGCTGGTCGCGATGGAAAGCCGAATAAAATTATCAATGTAGCTGATGGTAAAGTTGAAAAAGGCTCGAAAGATGCCGTCAATGGTGGGCAACTTTGGGAAACCAATGAACGTGTTACTGGTGTCGAAAAAGATGTGAAGCATCTTACCAACAGAGTTGATACCATTTCCAATACGATTGCTGATATTGGTGATACAGTTATCAATATTGATGCCAAAGTTGATAACATCAATAATAGAGTTGACGGCATTGAAGAGGATGCTGTTCGTTATGATAGAGATGAAAACGGCAAAAAAACCAATAAAATCACATTAGCGGGGGGGGATGCCAGTGAACCTGTTCTGATTGATAATGTAGCTGATGGTAAAATTGAAAAAGGCTCGAAAGAGGCTGTAAATGGTGGTCAACTTCATGATTATACTAAAGAACAGATGAAGATTATTCTTGATGAATCCAAGCAGTATACAGATCAACGGGTTAATAATATTGTGATTGATGCGATTGATGATGCTGTTGATCGGGCTAAGCAATATACAGATATGAAGTTTGATGTCTTAAACTATAGTATTGAGAGTGTGAAAAAAGAGGCTAGACAAGCAGCGGCTATTGGTCTTGCGGTGTCTAACTTACGCTACAATGATACACCTGGAAAATTAAGCGTTGGATTTGGTACTGGTTTATGGCGTAGTCAGTCTGCATTTGCCTTTGGTGCAGGTTACACCTCAGAAAATGGAAAATACCGCTCTAACATATCCGCAACAACTTCTGGAGGTCACTGGGGTGTAGGTGCGGGATTCAATATGACATTGAATTGATAATAAACAAAATACATAAAAACTCCTTCTCACCCCTGTCTCATGAGGCAGGGGTGAATTGTTGTTAGGTATGTAAATATATATATATATATAAATTGATAAGCGCTAACGATAAATACAGGTTTAAAAAACAGAAAAACCGGACGCTTTCAACAAAATGAACTTCTTATTTCAAAATAAGATAATGAGTTTTTTCATAAATTATAAGTTTATTATTTTCTTCTTTAATTTTTAAATCTGAAAAATCTGTAGCACTCTACAGATAAAAAAACCTTTTGCTCTCTACAAATCTATTAAAAAGCTTTCTACTAAGACAAAAATCTCCATTCAAATGTATTTCAACTTTACTGGAAGAAGCTATAAAACAATACGCTAAATTAACTCTACCCCTTGCAAAAAACAACAAATAAGTTTAAAGGTTAAAAAAAACCAATCACCACAAAAAAATTTACTTTCTTAGGAAATGTAAAAGAGCAAAACGCATTAACCATAAAACCTAAAACACAACGTCTCTATCTTTTCAGTCAGGTACTAAATTTTTGAATACGTTTAGAAAAACCAATTTTGGAGGACCTAATAGCGTTTAAATGTGTCTTTTTTGTGTTTATAGTTATTTCTTTCATTGGGGAGTTCATTATGAAAAAATTATATACAAAATTAGCAGGGAGCAATTTAAAATTTTCTCGTTTTCCTTTTATTAAAGTCCTATCCTTGACTTCAATAGCGGCACTTTTAGCCAGTGTTTCCCCTGTTTTTTCGAATGATTTGGATTCTTCTAGTTCATCACAGGAAAATTATTTAACAGCGCTGAATGTTGCTTTGACATTCAAGGTAAGTGCTGCTGATGACTATGAAAATTTTTTAACCAAAACTCTTACTGGTGTAAGTAATTATAGTCCTATAGTGAATGTTTTGGCAAAAACCAGCGATTCGATACGTTCAATTGATATGAATGCTGGAAGTAAAAAAATAACAAGAGCAGCTTTAACTCCAGGAGTTGTAAAGGGAGATCAGATAACTAGGGATGATTTGGGTAATCCTCTTGTCTATGGTGAACGAGCTCAGGGAGAAGCGCATGATGCTATTGTTTTCGGGCAAGTAGCGCAGACAAAGGCTGACCAAGGGATTGCTATCGGCTTAACTGCTTTAGCTGGTAGTAGTAGAAATACTAAAAATAGCATTGCAATCGGCTCTTCTCTAACCGATAGTTCTGATGAAAAAGAGAGAACAGTTTCAGTTGGTGATTTTTCAATAGCCTTCGGTAGTAAAGCACATAGTTATGCAAATGAAGCGATTGCTATGGGGTACAATGCATATGCAAAGGAGCAGGCGACGCAGGGAATTGCTATAGGCGCTAGCTCTAATGTGACGGTTGCGGGAGGTGTTGCTCTAGGAAGCGATTCTATATCCGATAGGGCTGCTGGTGAGTTTGGCTACACTTCTTTGTTGCAGGGTCCTGCAACAAACATCGAGGCGCAATGGAAAAGTACGCGGGGCTCAGTTAGTGTTGGTGATTATAGTAAGGGTATAACCAGACAAATTACAGGCGTAGCTGCTGGTTCTAATGTTACCGATGCAGTGAACCTTAGACAGTTGCAGGACTTAGAACAAGTTGTAAGACAAAACGGTTGGAAATTCTCTGTTGGAGATAAAAATGCTACCACTGTTCTTATGAATAGCGCGGTAGATTTTTCCGCTAGAAGTAGCAACCTAAATATTACAAAGGGCGAAGATGACAATAAAGTAAAATTTGATCTGGCGCAAGACATTGCACTGGAGAGCGTAAAGACAGGTACAAATACCTTCGATGCCACGGGCTTAGTAATTACTGATGGTCCGAAAATAACCACCGGTGGTATTGATGCTGGAAATAAAAAGGTAACGGGTGTTACATCTGGTGATCTTAGTGCAGATTCACAAGAGGTGGTAAATGGTAGTCAGTTGAATGTTGTAGCTACCCATATAGCTGGATATTTAGGCGGTGGTGTTAAATTTACGAATGGTCAATGGGATAATCCAGAGTTCAAAATTAAAACTTTAAATCCTGAGACGAATGAGATTGAAGAAGAAAGTTTTCCAAATGTAGCCAAAGCCTTTGAAGGTGTGGGTAAGTCTTATGTAAATCTTCACAATGAGATTAAAAAAGCTACCGATGATAGTGTCTTTAAATGGCATGCCGAAACGGAGAGCATTACAATTGCTGCCAGTGAGGGAAAAGGTGGGCAAGAAAGTATTGCTATAGGTAAGCTTTCAAGTGCAACTGCCAACAATGGTATTGCATTAGGTGGTTCTGCAAATGTATCTGGTGAAAATAGTATTGCATTAGGTGGTTTTGCAAATGCATCTGGTGAAAATAGTATTGCATTAGGTGGACTTTCAGCTGCAACAGCTAAAAATAGTATGGCATTAGGTTCAAATGTACAAGTACTTCCTGAGGGTGGTGTTGCTGTGGGTTATAAATCTGTTTCTCGTAACTCAGTGTCCGCAGTTGGCTATGATCCTTCCATAGGGAGCCAGTCAACGGATGATGGTGTGATATGGAAGAGCACTCAAGGAGCTTTTAGTATTGGTGATACTCCGAATAAGATAACACGACAGCTTACAGGTGTAGCAGCGGGTTATGCAGATACTGATGCCGTCAACATTGCGCAGCTGAAAAAATTAAGGGAATTTGTAGCACAAGGGTGGACACTTTCTCTTAATGATAAGGTTGTTTCAAGCTTTCAGCCGGGTGATATATTAAATTTGGTTTCTGGAAGCAAAAACTTTGAGATTAAAAATAGTGATACAACAGACAGTAAAGACAAAAAAATAACATTTGATTTGGCACAAGATGTCACATTGAACAGTGTAAAATTAAAAGACGTCACTTTAGATAAAACGGGCTTAACGATTGAAAATGGCCCCAAAGTAATAGCGGATGGTATTGATGCTGCAGGTAAAAAAATAACAGGTCTTGCAGGTGGAGATCTTAGCACAAATTCGACAGATGCCGTTAATGGTGGTCAGCTTCATACAATTACTGGGGATTTATCAAAAATTTTAGGTGGAGATGTATCCTTTGATGGAAAAAACTTTAAAGTACCAGGGTATAAATTATCGAATATTGATGAAAAAGGTGTTGTAACAGATAAACCGCATACCGATGTTGGTTCTGCCTTTAAAGGACTTGATGACAATATCAAGAATGTGAATGCTCGCATTAAGGAAGTCTCAGAAGGAGTTGCACAAGATTCTTTATCTTGGAGCGATGCTGACAAAGCTTTTGTTGCCCAGCATGGGGAAGGTGATGACAGAAAGGCAAGTAAAATCACATCGCTTGCTGTAGGAGATATTACGAAAGAATCGATGGATGCCGTAAATGGTTCTCAACTTTATTCACTGGGCGATAAGGTTGCAAAATATTTTTCTGATGACGCTGAATATAAGGATGGGGAATTGAAAGTTCCTGATTTTAAGCTTAAAATTATCAATGATGATGGCACTGAAGCTGAATCAAGCTATAAGAATGTATCAGATGCATTTTCAGGTGTGGGTAAACTTTTCACAAAGGTTCAAACTGCGATCAGCGATGTAATCAGTAATTTGCTTGTTACGAAAAATGAAGATGTTATTAACATTGGTAAAGGAGTAGAAGGTAGTGAAATCAATATCGCAAACAAGGGTGGTAAGGATCGAACTCTTTCTGGTGTAAAGGCGGCAGAAAAAAACAATGAAGCCGTGAACAAAGAACAATTTGATAAAGGTTTGAAGGATCTTTCTGATACCCTTCTGTCGGATAGTTCTTCTGTTGTTCTTTACGATAAAACAACAGATAATCAAACTGATTATACAAATGTAACTTTTGGGAAAGGGAAGGATGCTACACCTGTTGCGCTCCATAATGTAGCCGCCGGATCGATTGCGGAAAACTCAACGGATGTTATCAATGGAGGGCAGGTTCACATCCTTTCAATGGATATAGCAAAATTGTTGGGTGGAGATGCTGAATTTAAGGATGGTGCTTTTAAAGGGCCAACTTATAATTTATCCAGTATTGATAAAGGTGGCGAAGTAACAGATAAACCGCATACCGATGTTGGTTCTGCCTTTAAAGGGCTTGATGACAATATCAAGAATGTGAACGCTCGCATTAAGGAGGTCTCAGAGGGAATTGCACAAGATTCTTTATCTTGGAGCGATGGTGACAAAGCTTTTGTAGCTCTGCATGGGGAAGGTGAAGACAGAAAAGCAAGCAAGATCACATCACTTGCGGCTGGCTCTATAGTATCAGGCTCGAGTGATGCGGTTAATGGTGGACAGATTTATGATCTGAATCAGTCGCTAGCAAAGTATTTTGGTGGTGATGCTAAGTATGATGGTGATGGCTGGGCGCTTCCAGGTTTCAAGATAATGACTTTCCAAGAAGATGGAAGTTTTGAAGAGAAGGATTATGATAGCATTGCAGCCGCGTTTGCCGGTGTAAATAAGGTTTTCAAGAATCTTCATAATGAGATTTCAGACAACATTGAGCAAAATGCGTTGTTGTGGAGTGATGATGCAGGTGCGTTTATAGCACAGCATGAGAAAGAAGGTAAAAAGGAAAACAGCAAGATCACGTTCCTTGCGAAAGGAAAGATATCAGAAGATTCGACTGATGCGATTAATGGTGGTCAGATTTATACTCTTCAACAGACATTTGCCTCATATTTTGGTGGAGGAGCTGGTTATGATAAGGAAGGAAACTGGCAAGGACCAAAATTCACCGTTCAGGTCTTTAATAAGGATGGTACGAAAGGTGATAAAGAGGAGCGTAATAATGTCTCTGAAGCATTTGATGTTGTTAATGACAGCATGAGCACTATCAACGATCGTATAAAAGAAGTTGAAAAAGGTACCTCTTCGAATAGTCTGAATTGGAATGAAGAAAAAGGAAGCTATGATGCATCTCATGTTGATGCTCAGGGTGTTAAGAGTCCAAGTAAGATTATCAATGTAGAGGATGGCAAGGTAGACAGAGATTCAAAAGAAGCTGTGAATGGAGGACAGCTTTGGGAAACTCAGCAAATGATTACAGATCAGGTCAAGGATATTGAAAATAAAGTTACGGAGGGATCTGTACAATACGATAAAGATAAAAAAACGGGCAAAAAGACCAATAAAGTTAGCTTAGTTGGTGGAGATGAAAGTTCTCCAGTATTAATAGCCAATGTAGCCGATGGAAAGATTGAAAAGGATTCGAAAGAAGCGATTAATGGCGGTCAATTAAAAGATAAGATGGATTTTGTGCTTGAAAATGCCAATAAGTATACGGATGAGCAAGTTTCTCATCTTGTAAAAGATGGAGTTAGTGAGGCTAATTCGTATACGGATATGAAGTTTTCGACATTAAGTTATGCTGTTGAGGATGTTCGAAAAGAGGCAAGACAAGCAGCAGCTGTTGGTTTAGCAGTAGCTGGTTTACGCTATAGTGATATTCCTGGAAAATTAACAATCGCATTTGGTAGTGGTTTATGGCGTAGTCAATCTGCTTTTGCTTTTGGTGCAGGTTATACTTCAGAGAACGGTGATATTGGTTCCAACTTGTCAATTACCACTTCTGGAGGTCACTGGGGTATAAGTACAGGGGTTAATGTGATACTCAACTAATAAACGACTAAATCCATAAAATTGATTTGCCTTTTTCTTATTTAAGAAAAGGGCAAATTTTTTACTTTCTTCCAGAACTCTCTAAAGCTATTCTAAATGTATAAAACTCCCGTAATTATATAAAATCCGAATATAAAAAGCTTATTACAACTTTTGTTGAGAATAAAAGAGCTTAGTGGTAAAGATTCAAAAAATTGATTGCTATTATTTTTATTTGTTAAAATGCTTCACGCAATGTAAATACGAATATACCCTTTATTAAAAGAAGACAGTTTTAGCTTTTATTTTCGTATAGTTTTAAACGTATGCTTTATAATGCAACGCTCTACAGATATGCAACGTACTCCAAACACAAGTATTGCTTTAGGGTAGTGGAGCGCAAACGGAAAAAGAATGGAGCGTTGCTGTAGGCAATATGGCTCATGTTTTAGAGAAAAGCAGTGTCGCAGTAGGTGGTGAATATAATAAGAAGAGCGAACACGGGGAAAATGATTATACTCTTTCGAAGAGTGATTATTCAACAGTAGTAGCAGCTGTTTCTAAAGCTTTAGAATATGGTTCGATTGCTCTTGGTCACTCCGTACATAAGCATTTGCTCAAGAAGCTATTTCTATGGGCTTCTATTCAAAAGCAAAAGGGGTTGGAAGTATCGCTTTAGGTTCCTATTCTAAAGTGATGGTTGATGGGGGGCTATCGGGAACAGCTCTGTGTTCGGTAGGACTGCTGGCGTTTTTGGGGATACGTCTGTTCTGCAAGGACCGGCTAAAAACACTGAATCTCAATGGAAAAGTACGAAATTTGCAGTAAGTATTGGTATTCCTAGTAAGAACATAACGCGACAAATTATAGGCGTAGCAGCTGATAGCAAACCTGCCGATGCAGTGAACCTTAGATAGTTGCAGGATTTAAAAGAAGTCGTAAGAAAAAAAGGTTGGAAATTGTCTATTTCTGGTGAGGCAGCTAAAGATATAGGTGCTAGATAGTACAATGAATTTTTCATCGGGAGGAAGTAACTTCAGGGTTAAAAGAGATAAGGACGATGAAAATAAGCTCATATTTGGTTTGGCTAATGATATAGCATTGAAAAGCATAACATTAGGAGAGAAAACAACAGTCGATGCAACAGACTTAGTAATTACTGATGGTTTGCAAATAACCACCGGTAGTATTAATGAGGCAAGTAAAAAAGTAACAAATATTGCAGAAGGAACTAGTAATACTGATGCAGTAAATTTTTCACAACTGAAGGGAATAAAAGAACAAGTAGCAGTGAGTATTTTTGTAAAACAGGATACAGCAACGAGACACATTACTATTAGTAAGGATATAGATGGGGCATTTTAGTAAAAAGCTTTCATAAATCCTCTTATGAAATAAAAAAATCTTATTCACGAAAAATAAACTGATGCCTAAGCGGATGATCAATAGGCACAAAAAATTATACCTCTTTCAAAGAGATCAAAGCTAAAAACGACACACAACCTTTGATAGAAAAACGAAATCCATTCTAATATTAAGTATTTTTTTACCTTCCTCAAATTGACTTTCACGAACCTACCCCTAATTACCCTCTAAAGACACTGTAGAAACAACAGTTTATGTCTTAATTTTATTTATGTCCTAAAACACGCTGTAAAAGCAGGAACACGCAAAGGAAATAAGAAAGTTTTAGAGTTCTAGAGCATACATTTTTTGTGTTTTTAATCTGTTATTATGAAGGGGGTATTATGAAAAAATTATATACTACACAAAATCTGCGTGATTTGAGTTTTTCTCGCTCACATCGTCGATCATCATTGTTTAAAGTAGCTTCGTTGGGAACTGCGGTTGCCTTGTTTTTATCGAATGCTGCTCCTGTTTTTTCAGCAAATCTCGATTTAACAAAGGCATCTCTTGAAAATGTGAAGAATGCCGCTGTAGTTTATCCGCAAAGTACTATTTCTGCGTATGATGATTATAACAGTGGTATGGATGGTTATAATTCTGTAATAAATGTTTTAACAGTCGACGGAAGATTTGCATGGGAAGATGCGCAAAACATCTTCACAGTGAATAGCACGCTCGTTCCTGATTCAAAAAGGGATAAGAAGGCTAAAAAAGCTGTTGTTTTAGATCCAGAGAAATATAGGGCAAAAGAGAAAAGTTTTGCCATAAACTCTATGGCTCGCACTTCAGGGCTAGACGGTATTGCGATAGGTTCCGTATATGATAATCAAGATAGCATTGAGGAATATACATTCGCGAATGGTTACTCCTCAAAAGTGAGGGCTGATCGTAATGGAGCTATTGTTATAGATAAGAATGCTGAAACGCGTGCGGCTGAAACACGGGCGTATGGCAATGTTGTTCTTGGGGACGGTTCTGCGACTACATCGCTTGCTGGCGCTGACGGTTACAGTCCTATCGAGCTAAGCGAAAAAAATAAAAACAGTGAGGTATGGAAAGGTACTGCAAATGCAGCGACTATTGGTGATTATAAAAATAAGGTAACACGCCAGCTTGAAGGAGTGGCTGCTGGTAGTTATTCTACTGATGCTGTTAATGTTGCACAGCTAAAAGCGTTAAAAACTTATGTAGACCAAGGTTGGCAGCTGTCTATTGGAGGTAAAAATGCCACAACGATTGGTATAAAGAGTACGGTAGATTTGTCGGCTGAAAGTAACAACCTTAAGATCACAAAAGGTGCGGAAGACAATAATGTAAAATTTGATCTAGCTAACAATATTACAGTGGAACGAGTTACCGCTGGGAGAAGCTCTGTAAGTGATGATGGCATTATATTTGCTGATGGGGCTAGAATAACTGTGGATGGTATTGATGCTGGCAATAAGCAGATTACAGGAGTGGCAGCTGGGGAAGAACCTTATGATGCAGTGAATTTTGCGCAGCTACAAGAGATAAAAAATCAAATAGCAGCAAATAGTCTTGTTAAGCAAGATGGTGGAGAAGAAGGTCGTATCACCATTGGTATAGAAACAGGTGGTTCTGAAATCAATGTTGCAAACAAATCAGGTGATGCTCGTGCAATTTCCGGTGTGAAAGAAGCAGTTAAGGATGATGAAGCCGTTAATAAAAAACAACTTGATGGTGAAATTGCAGATATCACGGACAGTATTAAGGTCATTAAAGAAGCAAATAACTTTGCGGTTCTTTATGATAAAAATGCAGATGGCACCATTAATTATAATAGCGTGACTTTGGGTGGTGATAAGACTACGGCACCGGTTGCTCTCCATAATGTTAAAGATGGCATGATTGCGCAAGGATCGCATGATGCAATTAATGGTAGCCAGATTGAAAAAATATCCCGAGATGTAGCAGTCATTTTTGGTGGTGATGCGGAATTTAGCGAAGGTATTTTGTTTGGTCCGCACTATCATTTATCGCAAATTTCTGAAGATGGTGTAGCAATAACTAAGGACCATAATAATGTTGGTGATGCTTTGACAGGGCTTGATGACAATATCAACAATGTGAATAGCCGCTTAACACATGTAGCTAATGAGTTTACTCAGAAAATTGAGGGTGTTTCTAAAGATTCTCTATTGTGGAGTAATGATGAGCAGGCGTTTGTAGCACAGCATGGAGACGGAAAAACCAATAGCAAAATTAAATTTCTTGCCAATGGAGATATTACTGAAAATTCAACCGATGCAGTGAATGGTTCGCAGCTCTTTGTTACTAATCAGAATGTTAACACTGTTACAAATAATCTGACAACAATTGCTAAAAATATATCAAAGTATTTTGGTGGTGGTGCAGACGTATCTAACGGTAAGGCTCCCACTTACACTATTCAGGGTAAGCCACATAATGATTTTGAATCTGCTTTTAGTACTGTTGATAATTCTATCACGAATATACAAAATCAGATTACGAATGCGACAAAAAACAGCCTCGTTAAACAAGAAGAGAATGAAGGTACTATCACCATAGGTAAGGCAACAGGTGGTATAGAAATCAATGTTGCAAATAATGCAGGCAACGATAGGACGATTTCTGGTGTGAAGGCAGCTGTAAATGCTAATGACGCTGTTAACAAAGCCCAGCTTGATAAAAGTATAGAGATGATTTCTAATGATATTAATCTCACAAGTGCTGCTGCAGTTCTCTACGATAAAGAAAACGGTGCCATTAATTATGGTAGCGTAACTTTAGGTGGGGTAGATAACCAAGACCCTGTTGCTCTTCATAATGTTAAAGATGGCATAATTGCGCAAGGATCGCATGATGCAATCAATGGGAACCAAATTAATAAAATATCTGGAGATATAGCAAATTATTTTGGTGGTGGTGCGTCATTCAAGAATGGTACCTTTAAAGGACCAAAATATAGTTTATCTGTTATTGTTGAAGATGGTCAGATGGCAAAAGCCAACTATTATGACGTTGGCTCAGCTTTGACAGGTCTTGATGCAAATGTGAAGAGTGTGAATACGCATCTGACGAATGTAGTAAAAGATGTCAATGAAAGAATCACGAATATTACTCAAGAAGTTAAAGGGGACGCCTTGTTGTGGAACGGTGATGAGCAGGCATTTGTAGCACAGCATGGAGAGGGAAGAACCAATAGCAAAATTAAATTTCTTGCCAATGGAGATATTTCTGCTAATTCAACCGATGCTATAAATGGTTCGCAACTTTTTGTTACTAATCAGAATGTTACCACTGTTACGAATAATCTAGCAAAAATTTCTCAAAATACATCTCAATATTTTGGTGGTGGTGCAGATGTATCTAACGGTAAGGCTCCCACTTACACTATTCAGGGTAAGCCACATAATGGTTTTGAATCTACTTTTAATGCTGTTGATGCTTCTATCACGAATATTCAAAATCAGATTACGAATGCAACAAAAAATAGCCTCGTTAAGCAGGAAGAGAATGAAGGTGCTATCACCATAGGTAAGGCAACAGGTGGTATAGAAATCAATGTTGCAAATAATGCAGGCAACGATAGGACGATTTCTGGTGTGAAGGCAGCTGTAAATGCTAATGACGCTGTTAACAAAGCCCAGCTTGATAAAAGTATAGAGATGATTTCTAATGATATTAATCTCACAAGTGCTGCTGCAGTTCTCTACGATAAAGAAAACGGTGCCATTAATTATGGTAGCGTAACTTTAGGTGGGGTAGATAACCAAGACCCTGTTGCTCTTCATAATGTTAAAGATGGCATAATTGCGCAAGGATCGCATGATGCAATCAATGGGAACCAAATTAATAAAATATCTGGAGATATAGCAAATTATTTTGGTGGTGGTGCGTCATTCAAGAATGGTACCTTTAAAGGACCAAAATATAGTTTATCTGTTATTGTTGAAGATGGTCAGATGGCAAAAGCCAACTATTATGACGTTGGCTCAGCTTTGACAGGTCTTGATGCAAATGTGAAGAGTGTGAATACGCATCTGACGAATGTAGTAAAAGATGTCAATGAAAGAATCACGAATATTACTCAAGAAGTTAAAGGGGACGCCTTGTTGTGGAACGGTGATGAGCAGGCATTTGTAGCACAGCATGGAGAGGAAAGAACCAATAGCAAAATTAAGTTTCTTGCCAATGGAGATATTACTGAAAATTCAACCGATGCTATAAATGGTTCGCAACTTTATCTTATGAGCAACCAATTGGCTGCGTATTTTGGTGGTGGCGCTGGCTATAATAATGGAGAATGGACTGCTCCTACTTTTAAGATAGTACAATTCAAGGCTGACGGGAGCTCTGGTGAAAAGAAGAATTATCATAACGTTGCCAGTGCTTTTGACGGCGTAAGTGAGAGTATGTCTAAGATAAACGACCGCATTCAAAATGTTGAAAACAATGTCTCGTCCAATGGTTTAAATTGGAATGAACAGAAAGGAATGTATGACGCTAGTCATAAAGGTAAAGCGAGCAAGATTGATAATGTATCTGATGGTAAAGTTGAAAAAGGCTCAAAAGAAGTTGTAAATGGAGGACAGCTATGGGAGACGAACAAGAAGGTCACAGAAGTTGAAAACAGGGTAGACACAATTGAAAACAGAGTAGATAATATCCATCAACATATACAAGATATTGAAATTTCAGTCGCAGATGGTGCGGTTAACTATGATAAAGATGGAGAAGGAAACAAAACTAATAGGATCACTTTAGAGGGTGGAGATTCCAGTGAACCTGTTTTAATTGATAATGTTGCGGATGGCCGTATTGAGAAGGACTCGAAAGAAGCTGTGAATGGTGGTCAACTGCATGATTACACTCAACAACAGATGAAAATTGTTCTCGATGATGCAAAAAAATATACGGATAGTCGGGTGGATAATATTGTTATTAATGCCATTGATGATGCTGTTGATCGGTCTGACCGATATACAGATATGAAGTTTAATATTTTAAGTTATGATATTAAGAGCGTACGGAAAGAGGCAAGGCAAGCAGCCGCCGTTGGTCTAGCAGTATCCAACCTACGTTACTTCGACGAGCCAGGATCTTTGAGTGTCTCATTTGGTAGCGGCACATGGCGTGGACAATCCGCATTTGCTCTTGGTGCTGGTTATACATCTGAAAACGGAAAAATCCGCTCTAATCTCTCTGCCACGAGTGCTGGTGGTCATTGGGGCATAGGTGGTGC
>NZ_JBHIRW010000021.1:0-28577 GCF_042197445.1 Bartonella sp. AA1HLJMS
GACATAGCTGCCACACCGCATTCACGACGTGATTGGTTAAAAATACCCAGTGCTGTTTCTTCTGAATCAGCTAGGGGATCGTGGATGATAATACGACCGCCGCGATCTAAAACACAGCACAACTCCTGTAATCCTTTTTTAGGTTCAGCCCAGTGATGAATTACGGAACGTGCATAAATCATTGAAAAGGAGTTATCGGGAAACGGTAAATTGCTGACACTGGCTTCAATGCTGTTGAATGCATGCTGGTATTTTAACTCGGTACATTTTTTAACACAAAACTGAACCATACGGGGATCGATATCAACCCCGTAAAAGGAATAGTCTGTGAGTTTTTGGGAGCGGTAAAGTTTGAAAAGCATGTGGCCAGTTCCCATGCCAATATCGAGAATTTTTTTCTTCGCAGAAGTAACACCAGATGCTTCTTCCAGAATTCTTTCCATCAAATACGCATTCCACGATGATGTACCTTCAGTAGCATACCTTTCATAGTGCTCAGGGCTGATATTCACCAGTAAATCATTCATCACATATTCCTCTAAATGAAGCTAGTTATGGCATTGCCATAAACTCGTTAAAAACTAACTGGGTATAGAAACGGTTATGTCCTCATATAAGAGGTCATCTAAAATAATTGATTGCAAATATGCATCCAGCAAAACAACGGTTATCACAGATTGACAAAGATAATAGCAGTTACAAATAAACGTCATCCCTTTAAACGCAAATATATTCCCAACGTACCGAAAAACACATCGCGTCCTGTCATGTTCAACTAAAAAATAATCATTTATATCAAAAATGCACGCCGAGATGGTGCATAATGCCTTATACAAGCTCTCCATGCAGCTAAATATTGTGGTGCATAGCCGATTATCCAGCACCTGCCCTGCTGGAAAGTCCGCGCATCTTTATTAACCAACATAATACTTTTACTCCGTCCATGGTTTACAGAACTGTGTGACATCTTTACATCTGGCAAAATCCGTTTAAATATATCGATAAAAAGTACATTCGCCATTTCACGGTGCAATATCATTCTTGATGTACGTCTCGTCGATACAGGCAAATAACGATGAAGCCTATCAATAGCTAAAAAATAGGTATAAAAAGAATGGCTGACAATGCACAGATAATTGTTTGCACGACGATTAACATACACTCTGCTCATATCATGAGCTTTATCTACATGGTACATTTTATTTTTCCTGTATTTGTCGTGGCAATTTTTCTGATATTTACTTTAAATGCATACTGATACCATTTATCAGTCAATAGTTTAGTAACGACTTTAATCTGCTCACTATTTGCCGACATATCAAGGTTGAGATAAAGATCGCCGTTCTGTGCTTTTGAAAAGTAATGCCTTAAACATCCGGCATACTTAATAATGTCATTTGAGATCAGTTGAACTGGGATAAACTTACCATTGTGTTTAAATTCATTAACGGCTCTGGCTATCCAGTAATAGCATTCGGATTCATCTTTAACAAACAGGTCGCCGGAATCAAACCATTCATCACGCGGCTTTAATTGCAAGGAACTATCAACATAACCATCACACGCGAAAGGCGTTTTATAAAACATACGGCGCACTGAATCAGAAGCATCCGTCCGATCAATGGGGCGCAAATCAATTTTTATATCACTCACCAGAACCTTACCCAGTGCCACAACGCCATATTTACTGGTTCTTTCAATATCGCGTAGCGAGCAGATCTTATTATGAAACAAGCGCGGTCCGGATTCGGTCTGACCGAAGTTATTCCATAACGTCGTGCATGATGAGAGGATGCCCGATGCTTGTACGGTGAGCAAACGATCGGATGCATTCAAGATATTTTGCACATGGATTCGGCTTTTGGTAAAAATGTCGCTTACTTCCAGCATCCAGTCACCGATTAAAGGCAAGTTGGTAATGCTATAGTGCGAAACGAGTTCAACAATATTACTTATTTGAAATTTTTCAAATACCAGTTTGCTATCCGATAAGAAGGCACATAGCATAGTAGAGAGACCATACATATACTGCACTGGGAAATAACACAATGAGCAATCTTCATTACTTAGTCCAATAGATTGGCTCACCGCGATGGCATTCTCAATCAGAATATTTTCATGATATTGAATCAACTTCGGCTTACTGGTTGTTCCGGAGGTACAAAAATAGAAATGCGCGCACAGATATGCTGTAAAATCAGCCAGATTTTCGTTCACAGTTGAAAAACAGTGATCAAACGCCATATTAATCCGGTGACTGATGATACTAATATTCCTAACTTCATGGCTCATTACAACAGCCGCAATGCAATTGGCATCAACCAGCATATCAACAATGTCTAAATCATGAATACTGACGATCCAAGCTTTCAATTTTAGCATAGACGCAACAAAATAGCTGATTAGACCTTTGAAATTATTTCTAATCACAAAAACAAACAGCTTATTTTGCTCCTCTTGCGGGCGATCACGAAAATATCTAACTTACGGTATCTGCACACCCTTTTGTCATCATGCTGACATCCTCTGCCGAATAATGACTGTGATGATAAATCGCTTGCCAGTTTCTTTCTAATAAGGAATATATTGTTCAGCATGAGGTGTCCCTTACAGATATTGTGGGTTCCCTAAAACCAAGCTGCTTGCGCTACCACCCATACCAAATGAGTTTTTCAATGCATATTTAAGCGGTCGGTACTGATGCTCCCTCACAAGCGCAATGCTAGCAGGCAATTGAGGATCGATTTCATCACAATTCAAAATTTTAGGCAAAACATTGTTCCGAAAAGAAACCAGTACACACAAAATTTCCATCGCACCGGCAGCAGCAATCAGATGCCCGTGCCAAGATTTTGTTGCCACAATCGCTGGGTTGTGCGCGCCAAAAACCGTTCTGATTGCGCTGGCTTCGTGCTGATCATTTTGTACTGTCGATGTCCCATGTGTATTCACAAAATCAATAGCGGTACGGTCAATACCCGCATGTTCGATGGCTCGTTCCATCGACAGTTGCATTTCGAGATCATCTTTATGCGGCGCTACAATATGCTGTGCGCAAAGTGCGCCGCCGTAACCCAATAAATAGGCCAACGGCTCATGCTGCCGCGCCAGTACGTTAGATAATTTTTCAATAACGAACAGACCTGCGCCCTCCGCTAAAACAAATCCGCTGCGATGCCGGTCAAAAGGCCGCGAACGCCGTGGTCCACTGTAGTTTTGATCAGTCGATATCACTCCCATTTCTTCTAATCGCGCAAGGTATAAAATCCATTATTGCACCACCATCTTTACGCTTAATAAAAATGCAAGACAGTTTCTATCAACCTATTTACAACAGCAATATTATCATGACAGCTATCACTCGAAGTTTATGATTATATTGTGAATAGTCACTCTGCTTTTGAATGGGGTATGAGACACTAATGCGTTAAGATTAATAAAAAGAGTAGCATTATTAATGATACCAATTATTACTCTGTTGAGATTATTAGCACTCATTACTTATCTATTGGAATTTTTTCAACGAGTTATTACTATAAGCTTAGAAACCATGAAAGTCGTTAGAAACTTTACCAAAATTAGAAACTTAGAGAAACTGAATAGATTTATGAAGTTAACTTACCTCATAAGGGTTTCTTGAGTACTCATTTAAAACTAAAATCTATAAGTTAATCATTTTGTGTTGATTATATACAATCTTAAAAGGAATAATATATCATTGCGACGTCCTGAAAAGAGAGGATTTAAAATTTTGAAAACTCTTATTTAAATTGCTTTAAGACTTTTAAGAAATTCTCTATTAAACAAGATTAGATTTTTCTAGATTACCTTTAAGAGATTATATCACAATTTAAAATGAAAACTCTATACTATTCAAAAGTTTTTTAAGATTAGTTTGACATATTCATTTTATTGAAATGAAATAATAGAGATTGAGCTTCCTTTTAAACACATTTTATTTGTTGTATTTATATTAGGTTGTAATGTCTATATGGGCTATTTTTTGAAAAATTGACAATACCTAACATATGTAAAAATAAGCTTTTTCTCTAAAATACCAACGTGCAAAATTCAAAGTCTCACTAAAATCATAAGAAGTATTTATTCAGTGAGTTGAAAAAATTGATACAATCTATGTCATAGGTTTATCATTTATATTTTCAAAATTATAATCAACTGAATTGTAGTTTTGTTATTTTTGAGTAAATTTTTTATAGGGTGCAAATTGAAATGATAAATCGATATAAGTTACAAAATTTAATTAAAAGAGATTTAAATAATGTGTATATGTATTGAATTTTCTCATGGATTAAGCTTTTTTTATTTAAGATATGGATGATATTAAAAAATATGGATGCAACCAATAGCGTTGATGATTTTTTTAACAAAATAAGTATATAGATATCTTAAAATAGCTGGATGAGGTGATTTTAAATGGTAGAATTAAAGGCACATGCGGCTCTTTTAACCTATCGAATAATTGGTTTTTGCTTATGTCCTGTTGTTCCTTTTTATTTATTTTTTCGTTCTATCTGTGGAAAAGAAGAGTGGTGTCGCAAAAAAGAGCGTTTAGGCAAAAGTTCTCATGCCCGTCCCCAAGGTTCGTTAGTTTGGTTACATGCAGCAAGTGTTGGAGAAACACTTGCGCTTGTTCCACTTATTGATTATATTTTATCATTAAAAATCAATGTGTTATTAACAACTGGGACTGTGACATCTTCCACTCTTGTAAAAAAACATTTTGGTCATCGGTTGATTCATCAATATGCTCCCTTGGATTTAGATTTTGCAGTGCGGCGTTTTATTAGTCATTGGAAGCCTGATCTCGTCTTGATTTGTGAATCAGAAATTTGGCCTCTCCGTATTAAAGAACTTGCAAAAATGCGTATTCCGCAGATTTTGGTTAATGCCCATATGTCTGAACGTTCTTTTAAAGCTTGGCAAAAACGACGCGTTCTTGCCAAACATATTTTTAAGGATATTGATTTGGCGATTGGTCAAAATGAAAGAGATGTAGCTTATTACCATACACTTGGCGTAAAATCTGTTACGTTTTCTGGTAATCTCAAGGCTGATGTTTTTCTGGTTGAAAATCAAGAATTGCTTGCACGTTATCGTAATGCTATCGGCAATCGCCCAGTTTGGGCAGCTGTTTCAACGCATGAAGGGGAAGAGGAGATTGCTTTTGAGGTCCATAAAATTGTTAAAAATTATTTGCCAGATTTATTAACAATTATTGTACCTCGTCATCCTGAACGTTCAGAAGATCTTATCAGAAAATGCGATAATAAGGGGTTAAGTTTTATTCGTAGGAGTAGAGACGTTGTTCCAAACATGAATACCGATATTTTATGGGGAGATACCATTGGAGAAATGGGACTTTTTCTTCGCTTATCGAAAGTTTCTTTCGTTGGTAAATCGTTATGTGGAAATGGTGGACACAATCCATTGGAATTGGCTTTGCTTGGTTCCGCTATTTTGACAGGGCCTCATGTTTCAAATTTTCAAGAGATGTTCAAACAATTTCTAACGCATGATGCAGCATATATGGTTCAAGATACAAAACAGCTTGCTATTCAGGTGTATAAGCTTTTAACAAATGAAACATTGCGGCAAGAAATGATTGATAAGGCTCATGAAGTGGCGACAGGTATGGCAGGTGCATTTGAGCGCACATTAAAGATTTTAGATCCATTTTTACAACCCCTTGTAATACAAACAGGTTTACGTCAGCGTCAGGGTAGATATGCATATTAGCGCCCCTCGTTTTTGGTGGAAAAATAAAAGCTTTTTGCGTTTTGTGTTAGCTCCAGTTTCATGGGGGTATGGTTATTTTTCAAGTCGTTTTATGACAAGACAGCCTCCCGTGATTGATCTGCCAGTTTTGTGTATTGGAAATTTTACATGTGGCGGTGCGGGTAAAACGCCGGTTGTTATTGCTTTTACAAAAGTGGCTAAAGAACTTGGTTTCGTACCTGGTATTATATCTCGTGGTTATGGTGGATCAGTTAAAGGGGTACATCTTGTAAATGAAAAATATGATACTCCATATAGTGTTGGAGATGAGGCACTTTTACTTGCACGGCATGCTTTTGTAGCTGTATCACCTAATCGTTATGCAGCGGCACAACGGCTTAAACAAGAGGGATGTAATCTTATTTTAATGGATGACGGATTTCAAAGTCGCCGTCTTTATATGGATTATGCGTTACTCGTTGTTGATGCGATGCGCGGTTTTGGTAATGGAGCTGTCTTTCCAGCAGGACCTTTGCGCGTACCATTAAAAACGCAGTTTTCTTTTATGGATAGTGTTTTATTGATTGGTCATTCCGATGCGCCTGATAATGTCGCTTTTCTTGTTTCGCGTACTGGAAAGCCTTTATATCGTGCTCATCTTAAAGCCAGTGCCTCTGATGAGGTTTCAGGAAAATCATTTTTGGCATTTGCTGGTATTGGCAATCCAGATAAATTTTTTAAATCTATTAAAGAATTGTCCGGTCATGTGGTGCAAACTTACATATATCCAGACCACTATTTTTTCACAGATAAAAATTTAAAAAGCCTTATACAAAAGGCTAAAATGCACAATTTATGGCTAGCAACAACAGCTAAAGATTATATCCGTATACAGACAATTCACACGCAAAAAGGTTTGAAAAATCTTATTGTCTTTGATGTGAATGTCGATTTTGTTCAAAAAGACTTCTGTCGTATGGTCCTTGAAGAGGTCATGACCCGCTTTAGAAAACGTTCCCTTGAATTTTCTTGTCTAAAAGGCAAAGGCTAAATTTGTAGCTTTCGAGGGGTTATTTTTCTTTTGTTTTTAATAATTGCTTGAGATATGGGTTGCACTCAAGTTCACGCTGATAGGATATTTCACAACTAGCATATGCTTCTTGGCGGTGATGATTCCAATATTTTAAATCATCTATAGGGATTTTTTGCCCGCTAACAGCACAAATGGTATAGGTACCATATTCTATAATGTCATATCCGTTATTAGAATAATGAATTTTTGCTTCGCGTTCACCATTGGGAAACATTATAACTCCTTTTTACTTGATACAAGAGATTCAAGAAAAGTGCCATAAAATATATTATAAAGTCGAGAGTTAATTTTAAAATATTTTTCTTGTAAAAATGATGAAGAGCTTATTTTCTGCCAAAAAGACGTTCTATATCTGCCAATTTGAGTTCAATATAAGTAGGGCGCCCATGATTACATGTACTTGTATTAGGTATTGCCTCCATTTGTCGTAATAGTGTGTTCATTTCTTCGGGGCGTAAAAGGCGCCCTGACCGTATTGAACCGTGACAGGCCATCGTTGCTGCAACATAATCAAGCATTGCTTTTAAATTGTTTGTTGTATCATACTCAGCGGCTTCATCTGCAAGATCTTTAATAAGAGCTTGGACGTTGATCTCTCCTAACATGGAAGGGGTTTCACGCACAACAATTGCTCCTGGTCCAAATGATTCTATTCCTAATCCAAATTTTTGCAAAGCATCTTTATGCGTTAAAAGGCATGTTGCATCCTCTTCAGAGAGTTCTACAATTTCAGGAATAAGTAATAACTGTGAAGGAAGCGGTTTGGAATAAAGTGCATTTTTGAGTGCTTCATAAACTAATCGTTCATGAGCTGCATGCTGATCGACAATGATCAAACTATCTTGTGTTTGGGCGATAATATAGTTTTTATGAATTTGTGCTCTGGCCGCTCCTAGTGGATAAGATAACTCTTCTGATGAAGGTATAGTGCTTGGAATGTATGCATCTCCACTTGGTATATTTAAGCCCTCCATAATAGGAGTAGCATCTTCTTTTAAATCAAAAGAGCTAGTAATATCTAGGGGTTTGTGAACCATTGAAGCGCTGGTAAAATGATGAGGCTGTGGGTTATAAGAAGAGAACTGGTGCGTGTTCTTAAAATTGCCTAATGGTTGTTGTGCCAATGGTTGTTGTGTTTGAAATGCAGTAAGCATTGCTTCAGAACGGGTTGAAGTCGGACGAATACCAGATTGCTGCAATGCTTCACGAATAGCTCCAACAATTAAACCACGAATTAATCCTGGATCACGGAATCGTACATCAGCTTTAGCTGGGTGAACATTAACATCTACTTCAGCAGGTGGGAGATCAATAAAAAGAATAGCGACAGGATAACGATCACGGGGCATAACATCAGCATAAGCACCTCGGAGTGCACTCCATAGAAATTTATCACGCACGGGACGCCCATTAACATAAGCAAATTGATGTAGGCTGTTATTTCGGTTAAAAGATGGCAAGCAAGCAAAACCCGTTAAGCGCACTGCTTCGCGTTCAGCATTCAGTGTAATGCTATTAGGGGCGAATTCTTTTCCCATAATTTGCGTAATACGTTGTAATTGTCCTTGAGTATTATTTTCTGTAGCAGACAGTTCTATAGATGTTCTGTCTAGTCCTGAAAGAGAAAAGCGGATATGTGGAAATGCGATAGCAATTCGTTTAATCATATCGCTAATAGCACTTGTTTCAGCCCGATCAGTTTTCATAAATTTTAATCGTGCCGGTGTGACAAAGAAAAGATCACGAACTTCAACAATTGTTCCAAGATTCGCAGCAGCTGGTTTGGGTCCTACAATTTTTCCTGCAGTAACGGAAATTTCAGCAGCGCTCTCAGCATCTTTTGTTCGTGAAATGAGTTTAAGTTTAGCAACAGAACCAATAGAAGGGAGGGCTTCTCCTCTAAATCCAAGGAAGCAGATATTGTGTACGTCATCGGTAATCTTTGAGGTACAATGGCGAGAAACTGCTAAAGTTAATTGATCTGCAGGAATTCCATAACCATTATCACTCACCTTTATAAAATTTTTTCCACCATTTGCTGTAATAATTTCAATGCGTGTTGCACCAGCATCAATAGCGTTTTCAACAAGTTCTTTGACAACATTTGCTGGTCGTTCAATAACTTCACCGGCGGCGATTTGATTAATAATATTTTCGCTAAGATGGCGTATAATCATAATAAATTCTAACAGGAATCTTAAGGGTTCTATAGAAAATTATGATAACATCATTTGCGAGACATTCAAGAATAAGAGAACATGAGAGGTATTATTTTTACAATACCTCCTATTTTATTTTATGTTAACAAGTCGGTTGGAAAAAACATAAAAATAGTTTTTATCACTTTAAAATAGCTTGCACCAGTTTATCATCTAGGTCAAAAAAGAAACAATGTAAAAAGGGAAGGCAATATATATGGCGCGTATAAGCGGTATTTTAGCAGATAGTGATATACAAGCTTTGATTGAGAATAACTTTCTCAAGGCTCAGTATCCATTTGATAGATCTCAAATACAACCAGCAAGCCTTGATCTTCGTTTAGGGGAGAAAGCTTATCGTATACGTGCTTCTTTTATGCCGGGACCTGATACAAAAGTTTTGGATAAGCTTGAACGGTTAAAGTTGCATGAGTTTGATTTACGAGGTGGAGCCGTTTTGGAAACGGGGTGTGTTTATATTGTTCCTCTTTTGGAAAGTTTAGCTTTACCAGAATTTTTATCTGCTGTTGCTAATCCCAAAAGTTCTACAGGCCGATTAGATATTTTTACACGTGTCATTACGGATAATGCTCAAGAGTTTGATAAAGTTTGTGCTGGTTATCATGGTCCACTTTATTTGGAAATTAGTCCACGCACATTTCCAATTTTGGTGCATACAGGCTCACATTTATCACAGCTTCGGTTTAGAAAAGGGCAAAGTTATTTAAATGAAATAGAGTTGCACACTTTGCAAAGGCAAGAAACACTGATATCGGATGATTTTCCTAATATTAGTGTTGGT
This sequence comes from Bartonella sp. AA1HLJMS, assembly GCF_042197445.1. NCBI lineage: Bacteria > Pseudomonadati > Pseudomonadota > Alphaproteobacteria > Hyphomicrobiales > Bartonellaceae > Bartonella > Bartonella sp. AA1HLJMS. The sequence goes on from NZ_JBHIRW010000021.1 coordinate 9,830, forward strand.
GGTATTGGTCTTTCCATTAATTTAAAGGGAGACGAAAACGGGCTTATAGGTTATCGTGGTAAACATCATACAAGTGTTATTGATATTGATAAACGTGCCGTTGCCCACGTTTTAGATTTTTGGGAACCTCTTTTTGATCGTGGTCAAAGGGAGTTGGTTCTTGATCCTGATGAATTTTACATTTTAGTTTCACGAGAGTCTGTTCATGTGCCTCCGCTTTATGCCGCAGAAATGACACCTTTTGATCCTTTAGTGGGCGAGTTTAGGGTGCATTATGCAGGCTTTTTTGATCCAGGATTTGGGCATAAGGAGGCGGGTGGAAAAGGAGCAAGAGCGGTTTTAGAAGTGCGGAGCCATGAAGTTCCTTTTATCTTAGAGCATGGTCAAATTATTGGCCGTTTGGTCTATGAGCATATGCTTAATCGACCATCAACCCTTTATGGACATGATGTTGGATCACATTATCAAGCACAGGGTTTAAAGTTGTCCAAGCATTTTAAATGAGTTGGGAACCACGAATTTTGATAACATGTATGCAGAAAACGTATTTTAGATAAAAGAAAATTTTGTGCTTCGCAAAACCGGCGTCATGCATTCTATTTTTAATTTCCAAGGTTATCTCATCTCTTGCATTTGAGAGGGTATGAGAGGCATTTTTACTTCTTTTTTCAAGAGGTTCTATCTATACGAACTCCATTTATGATGTGCAAAAGAATAGTTTTGATTATTTCATCATGACAAAATTTACAATAAAAGAATTTTACTATATTCAATATGTTGTTCATATTTATGATAATAAATCAATAGGTTAATAAAATTCAATATAACAGTAGCTACTCACTTTTCAAAGTAAATATGCGAGATTGGATGCTGCAATTGGCTCAATTTTTCTAGAGTGTAATAACCAGTATATTTTATTCCGCATAAAAATTATCCTTAAGCGTTAATAGATAAGTTTTCACTCCAGTTTAGTAACAATTATTTTCAATAAACATTGTTCTAATTTTAGTAACTCATTTATAGCCTCAAGATATAATATTGCTAGAAAATTATTCAATTAAATATGAAGGTTTCTATTGGTATGAACATTAAAAGTTTTTATGCTTTATATGAATTAGGCACTATATATTTTTATAAACTTTCATGAATAAGTAACAGATCTCAGTTTTGAATATTGATATAAGAAGATTTCTGCATGTATGCGACAGCTTTATTTCCAGTATTAATAAAGGATTTTTTCATCTTTTGGGGGAGATTATGATTTATACTTAATGACACTCTATATTCTTAATAACTGATAATGTAAGGATCTTTGGAGGGAGAAGCGACTTTAAATTATAACTAATTAAGCTACGGAGCAATCGCTTTCGAAAAGGGATTGCTTTAAAGAGAGAATAACATTTTAATTGCACATGAAGAATATATGAGTAGATACGTTATTAATGATACTTCATACTGTGAGATTTTAAATTTGGATAAGAGCAATAAAGACGTTGTTTTTATCAATTAGTTTTTTTAGAAAGTTGCAGTCTCTGTTGCTTCTATCTATTCAATAGAGTGCTTTGGGAGAATAGCGAATAGGTAGGTACATGGATTCGCTTTTATGCGTTTTAGGATGTTTTCTCTTTTCATTTAGAAACAATGGTGCCATCAATGATTATTTCTTCAACACTTGATTATCGTAAGGCAGCAAAGCGTCGTCTTCCTCCCTTTCTTTTTCACTATATTGATGGTGGGGCTTATGCTGAAGAAACGATGCGACGTAATTGTACAGATCTTCAAGCACTTGCATTGCGTCAAAGGATTCTAAGGCAAGTTGATGAAGTTGATCTTTCAATCAAGCTTTTTGATCAGACACTTGATTTACCGATTGTACTTGCGCCTGTTGGGCTAACGGGCATGTATGCACGTCGTGGAGAGGTAAAAGCAGCGCGTGCCGCAGCGGCAAAAGGGATTCCTTTTACTCTATCCTCTGTTTCAGTTTGTCCTATTGCGGAAGTGCAAGAAGCGGTTGGAGGTGCATTTTGGTTTCAACTTTATGTTCTCAAAGATCGCGGTTTCATGCGTGATGCACTAGAACGGGCTTGGTTGGCTGGTGTACGCACGTTGGTTTTTACAGTTGATATGCCAATTCCTGGTGCACGTTATCGTGATGCGCATTCGGGAATGTCTGGTCCTTATGCTGGTTTACGTCGTTTTTTACAAGCTTTGACTCATCCATATTGGGCTTGGAACGTTGGTGTTATGGGGCGCCCTCATGATCTTGGAAATGTCTCTGCTTATCTCAAAAAGAAAATTGCATTGGATGATTACGTTGGTTGGCTTGGTGCAAATTTTGATCCATCAATTGGTTGGCATGATCTACAATGGATTCGCGATTTTTGGAAAGGAAAAATGATTTTGAAAGGTATTCTTGATCCAGAAGATGCTCGAGAAGCAGTAAAATTTGGTGCGGATGGTATTGTTGTTTCTAATCACGGCGGACGTCAGCTTGATGGTGTATTATCAACAACACGAGCATTGCCTGCAATTGCGGATGCTGTAAAGGATTATTTGACTATTTTAGTGGACTCAGGTGTTCGTTCTGGTCTTGATGTTATACGCATGATAGCACAAGGCGCGGATGCTGTTATGATTGGCCGTGCTTTTGTTTATGCGCTTGCAGCAGCAGGTAAGAAAGGTGTTATGCATCTCCTTGATCTTTTTGCCAATGAAATGCGGGTAGCTATGACACTGACTGGTACTCAGATAATCAAAGATATTACACGCAAGAGTTTAGTAAATATAGATGTTTTTAAGCAATGAAAGCAATATGTTATACTTCTTTCAGAAAAAGAAAGTCTTTTTATAGAGGAGCATAATTATATATTTTAAAAATATGTTGACAGTTAAAGTTAAATAGAAAAGATCAATAAGCTCCTCTATAAAATCACAGAAAATACTCAGTAACTACAATAATATTAAATATTATTGATAATAATTAACACGAAAAAAAACAATAATAACATTGCATACATATTTTATTTACTTTATTAAAATCTCATTCTACGGATAAAAAGGAACAAGTGCTGATATTAAAGGTAAAACAACTGTTGATATAGAAAAAATAGCTATAAATAATGCTGTGAGCATTTTTCCCTCCTGTATATAAAAAACATTAAAATAAATATATTAATTACTTCTTTTCCACATTGGCATAAAACGTAAATTTATAAAATCCATTTAGTTTTATTTTAATATAGAATAATATTAATTATTATACATAAATAAAATTATTAAAAATGTCAATATGTATTTATTTTAATCTATAATTATAATAAAAAATGTATCTAATAAATAATATTTCTATAATCTATATATTATTTATATTAAGTTCATTGGATAATATATTATATGGATATGATATTGTTTTTATGGAGTACGTTTTTAAGCAATGAAAAAATATCCGTACTATCTTTAAAAAAGCTCGTTTACTGAGAGCAAAACTGCGTGAATTAATATGCTTTTCTTTCTTATTTTTTGTATTTTCAATGATTTATGATGTTTTTGAACTGGCAAGCATATTAGGAAGCAGTTGAATATTTTTTGTATAGTATGTCATTTCTAACACTATTTATGCGTTCTCGATTGATTTTATAACTTGTTAAAATATCCAGTTCATTTTTATTGCAGATGGGGATGGTGGGGGGCCTAATGATACAAATTGGCATAGAATGTTTTGTTCCATAAGCGATTTAACAATTGCATCTCCAAGCTTCTCCTTTGATACTATGCTCTTCATAGACAACAACAGATTGGTGAGATTGGCATAACTCTAGCACTGATCTATTATCTCAAAGTTGAATTGTTGGCACACTTGTAAGCGTTGGGATAACTTCATGTTTTTTGAATCTCTTTAGCAACATCAAGACAAATCTGAACAGTTTCTTCAGTAGCAAGTAAGAGAACATCTTTTCCTTTTTTAAACAGAGGTTTTGCTGATATCAATTTTTGAAGCATTTTTATGAATATTCATAACAGCACGCTTTCCTAAACCTATATAAATAGGTACAAGATTACTCAGAGTAGAAAGAATTACAGTTTCCATTTGATCCAATTACTTACTCGTAAGTAATTGGATAATATTTACTTTATCGCTGAATAAAAAAGAAAAGTTTTTCTCTCTTTAAATAGAGGATGGATTGTCATCTAGCCAATAGGGATAGTTTGCGAGAAATTTGTTCGATGCAAAACGACTTAACATTGCAGTTACTTTTTATCATTTGAAGCTGTGAAAAGAAGGCTAAGATAGATGAAAGAATGTAAAAAATGATGGATACATTTTAAGATAAAAAATTATCATTCTGTTAATTCCACACCAGTTGCTGCTGATATTGGTAACAAAAGAAATTTGATCAAAAAAATATCAAAATTATTTGAGGACATTCCTCATGGCATGTAAACTAAACCTTTTTGTTGGTATGAGTGATATTTTCTTTGAACAGAAATTGATTCTATCTCCTGAAATCAGCAATAATCTCTCAGGTTATGTCGTAAACTTTTTAGGGATGTTACAACGCCACTATCGTCCTTTTATGAAAAATTTAGCATTTCAGATGAGCAGTTGTGAGGAATTTCAACGTTTAATACAGCAAGATCCAGAAACTCTCACGGATTTAGAACGGGCTTCAAGATTTTTATATTTACAGCGATTAAGTTTTAGAGGGAATGTAAATCGTACGATGAGAGTAGAAAACCATCGTAGCGCGCGGGGGGCTTAAGCCCTTCCAATTTGAATGCGTGCTAAAACTTATTTTCCACTGTTTAGCAGGTGTTAGCATTGAACATTTAGACTGGTCTGATTTTATTGTGCGTTATGATCGCCTAAAAATCTTGTTTTATCTTTCACCACTTTAATTGTGGTTTTGAAGGTTATTAAAGAAAGGATTTTTATAAGCGGGAGGATTATCAGCCGATGTCTAAGCTGCTTGCATAATAAGAGGGAGTTTTTTGTCTTTAAACAATATGCTAGAAATTCAAAAAACTTTAGTTAACTTTATACACCATCTTATACAGACTGCTCTGCAAATAACACAATTGCTGGTAAGGAATGGGGCATCACCAATTTTGATTTCTAAAAAAGAAACAATACGTATTAAATAGTCTTTAACTTTACATACTTTTTGAGAATCCTTTCAGAATCTTTTGAAAAAAGTGAACTGATAGAAGATATTTCTATCAAAATATAGCAACTTTTCTAACAAGTTAGGAATAAATCTAAAAATATACATTAAATATAAAAACAGTACGATATGTAGGCAATCTGGGCTTTAGAAACAAGAATCAGAGCGTATAAAGATGCATAGAGGTGAGATTGAGACATATCATTTTTATGATTCAATAAAAAATAAAAATTAAAGAAAAAATTTTATATCAAAAATTTAAGGTGGTTTAAAAGGTGGACAGGCAATGCATGGAAGGATGAGCGAGAAGGTGAATTAGGGGAGAGTGATTTATAGATTATCAGTATCTTTGTAAAAGTATCTTCTCAAGATAAATATTGTGATGAAATAAGATTGTAGTTGAATGTTCGAAAAGATAATACGCACTCTTAATTTTTCCGTTATACACATCACAATAAAAGCCGTGAAAGGCACGGTCTTATTACAAACTTTCTCTAAAAGCAGTACATGAGTTTGCAAGATATTACCGTAATATTTTAAAAGAAGGATTTTATTTCAGAAAAAAATTATCTTAAAATAGTAAAGCAATATTTTTCAAGAAATTGCTAGGCGACTTTTGAAAGTAAAAAAGCTAAGTTAAAAAATAAAAGCAAAAATGGTTGCTGGTTTTCTCGACTGGAGTTGCATGTCATTTCCCACATAGGGAATTTACCTATAGAAAAATTAACAGCCAAGATCATTCACAATGTTTTCCCGCCACTTTAGCATGAAAAAGCAGATACAGTGCGAAAGTATTTGCCTTATCGTCAACATCATTATTATAATTAGGAAGCTGAAGCAACGTCATTTACAAATCACATAAAAGCCTTACCATTATTCATTATATAGCTTCCGTAGATTTCTTTTCTTCAAGCATGCCAGCTCCTAGATGTTATTTTGTTGAAAACAGAGCCTTTGTGTATGATCAGTTCTTTGAACGACGATAGTAGTGCAATCCATAAAATCTTTTCTCATCTTCTTTTGATAGGATAACAAAGATGCCCATAGAATACATCAATAGACTCAATCATTTTACACAAACATAATCTGTTGAATCCTTTCGCTTCAACTCAGACATCTCCGTTACTCTAATTAAAACTAATCGACCACCAGAGTGTTTTAATCCTTTAAGTGCTTTTACTTTTAATCTGAATGTATCCACCTCTTTCAAATCTTTTCATTGATTGATGTTTCAGAGGAATTATATTTTTATCACTTTATTTTCCGTTTATCTCTCCAACCACATAAACGTTCACCTTGTTCGTTATGTTTTAAAATATCTCTCGCCAAATTTGGACTAATGACATTGATATCTTGTCGATTCAAATAAATTGGCAGCCATCCAATACAAGAAGTTCGTTCATTCGTCGCGCAACCAGCTAGAAAGCTTAGTGCGCACATCAGCATCACTTTTCTTATTAATTTCATTTTCTACCTCAAGCCGTGTTGTCGCTATCTTGAAATCTTCTTTTGTTTGCTTTTGCTTCTCAACTTTTTTCCCAAGAAAAAAGGCTTTGACTAAAGCTATAAGAAAAGCTGCTATGAGCGCTGACGTCATTGTCAGATATTTTTTTATCCATAAAATCATAGGCGGTGTTCCTGAAAACGTTTAGCAATGTATATCATAGCTGTACAAGCGGCTAAAACCATAATGCCTGCTAGAACCCATTGAACAGGACCATTTCCTGCAAAAAGACCTCCAAGCCCTGAAAAAGAACCTATGATTGGTGCAAGAGCTTCTACTTTGCAAATACCTGTTACGCCTTCTGGTTCTACTACATGATAATTGGGGGCAACATGAGCTCCTTTTGCCCACAATCCTGCTTCGGTTGCTCGGCGATTGACAAGACCTTGGATACGTTTTCCTCCCACTCTTGTCCATTTTTGCAATTCGGTTGGTATCGCTTCATATTCACCTTTATTAAGCTTTTTTAAAAGTGTAGAACTGCGAAATGCTGTGATTCCTACATTATAGCAAAATGATACTAATGCCGCGAATTGTTCATCGTTTAAAGGAACGGTAACGGCTTTTTCAACAACAGCTTCATACTCCCTCAAGTCCTGACAAAGGATTTTTTCAGCTTCTTTTTCCGTAATTTGCATATCTTTGTGAACGCTTGGGGCACCAGAAGCACTTGTATGTCCATAACCAATTGTCCATACACCACCAGAATCTTCATAAGCTGATAAACGCAAGCCTTCCAATTGCTTAATCAATACAAGCCCTTCTTTTGATATTTTTCGCATTATTTTTACCTATAAAAAACTACACAAAGCAGGATATGAATTAAAAACTTACATCTACTCATTTTTAAGAACAGAACAGCGAAAGGGCATAATAAATTCAAAACATCCATAGTGGATTATTTTAAGATCTATATCATTTTTTTGAATAAAGATTATGCTAAATACTATTCATTTTGCAGCAATTGATCTCCATCTAAAGACAATAACTTTATAATAAATCCATTTATAATCAGATAGATTTCACTCATAAATTCTTACAGTTGATCCAGAATGATTTAGAAGAACTTTACTTGAAAAAACTTCAATAATTCCAATGACAAAAAGCATTTTTAACAAAAAATAAGAGACATAATAATTAATGAAATAATTAGGTGTTGATTTTTAAGTAATTTCAAAAGTCATAAATTGCACCACAGAATTTTTTTATAAAAACAAAAAAACATTATAATTTAACATTATACATCTAAAACTCATCTTAGAATCAATAAAACATATACATAACGTGTTATACATATTTAATAAAAAAATCTATAGTTAATTTAATTATTCTTTGTTTTTTTCCCTAATTGCTTAATTTCATTAAAAAATACCTTTATGAAGGATTTTAAATAAACTGTTACATAAAAAACATAATGGATGTTTCTCCTCTCTTACAGTCTGTTTCCAACTGAAACAATATATTAGTGGAGCATATTCAATATATAGACCAATGATATTTGATAGTTTTTTTAAGAATATTGTACTGTAATAAATTTGAACAATTAGTTCGGTTTCATATATTTTCTTTTTCATATGAAGCATTTGGTAGGGCGTTCGGGTCCAATGGTATCATCTTTGTCTGGTGTTGTATTGGCTACGTTTCCAGCAGCCTCTTAAACAAATCAATCAAGCTATTGAAATCTTTTTAGAGGCAATAGCACAAGAGACACAAAAGATTTTGACAAAAAGCTGCTTGACAATATAGGAAGCTCTCTCCTCCTAGCATCCCAGCCCATTCACATAACATAAAAAATAAAAAGGCAATGAGATGATATTTGATGATGGCAATAGATATGTAATAATACGTGAGTGTGCACAGCTTTTTAGTATATCCACAACAACGATTCGCAATTGGATGCTTCAGGGGTTGTTTCCGGAGCCATATAAGCTAGGGAGAGCAGTGAGATGGAGAAAAAAAGAGATCCTAGCTTTTACTCCAAAGAAAAATAAGGAGCAAATAAGAACAAATTAGGTAAAATTATATAAACTGTAGAAGGTGGTCTAAAAGGTGGTCTGAAAATGGCTGTTTAAAGAAAAATTTTATATATTTCAATATGTTAAACACAAAAAGTGGTGCCGCATGCCGGATTCGAACCAGCGACCCCATCATTACGAATGATGTGCTCTACCAACTGAGCTAATGCGGCATAGGTTTGTAAGTCAATGAGACAAAACTAATTTGAGGGTAATAGCTAAAAGTACGTATAAAAGCAAGAATGCATTTTTTCAATAATTTATACATATGATAATAATTTGAAGGAGAATTATGTAAAAGTCAGAGGAAAGTATTCTTTGACCTTAATGCTATAAAATGCGTTTCAATTTACGATAGCACTTAAATTAAGAAGCTGGGAATGTAGATCTTTAGGATGAAAAATGGTGTCAAGATCACTTAGTAAAGATAAAAACATTTTCTGATTCTTAAGAAAGAAATTTGTTACATAGAGTGATTGGGAAAATAAAGATCATCATAAACCTTTTATAATGTGCAAATAGATGAGTAGAATTAGTTGAGAAGTTACTTCTCATTTTTATGGGAAGAAAAAGGGAGGAGAATTAATAGAATTAATCACGTTTTTTATTTAAGAGGGAGTAAAAATCATGTTGGATGAAGATCGGCTGATAGAATTAGAAATGAAGCTAGCTAACCAAGAAAAATTCATTGAGGAACTTTCTCGAGAGGTAACTAATCAATGGAAAAGTTTGGATGAGATATCTAAAAAAGTTGATATTTTAGCGAGACGATTTTCAGATTTAAAAGAACTAGAGTGTTACTGAAGCTGTTATCTTACCATTTTCTCAATAGGGAGAAGGTGCGAAATATTTTTTATCACAATTGCAATTATTTACAGATGAGTCTTTATTTCACGCATTTTGTTAGACTTGTAGAATAATTTTTATAAGCTTCTTCATTAATTTTAATAAGTTCCAATCTTATAAGGAGAGCTGATATTAGAAGACGTTTTTTTATATGGGGTTTCTAGTACGAAAATTAAGAAAAGTTTTTGTAGAGTATTAAAGAAGCAGCTATAGAAAAATATATGAACTGCAATATTTTAAGTTTTTTCTGTACAGAGTTTTCTTATAGATGGGAGGTAGATTTATTCGCTAATTTTTTTAAATTGATACAAATAAAGTGATGTTATCGTTATCTATAGAAATCATAAGTGAGCGCCTATATTTATAATGAAGCGTTTTAATTTTTTCTGATGATCAAGTGATCTTCAGTTGTTTTAATAGAGTGGGGGGGGTAAGCGACATCGATTATGTTATAGTACAGAGAGCTCTAGAAGTTTTTTTCAAGATCAAATGTACTCTTCGTTATATGTATATGATATTTTGTGAAAAGGCTTTTGTTTTTCGTAATTTAAGATACAAAATACTATTGCTAAAGCACCAAAGATAGACCATGCGGGTAAATAAGTGAGAGTAATGCAAATTGAGGACAGAAAATCAGGCATTACCTTGCATAGAGATTGATTAAGGTGATAGATATCTGTTTGCAGAAGGCTTGTTAAAATTTTATTAAAGGGGGTTGTTGTCCAATGTGATGTGATTACAGAGTGTGCGTTATCAATGACCAATGCTATAATGGTTAGTGTAACGAAAATGAAGGACATTAATTTAAATAAAGGGTGGAGCATATTTTTTCTTAAAACTTCAACCGGACATACGTATAATGCACAAAAAAATAAGGAGTTGCATTATGATAAGAAAATAAGTTTACGTTTGTTTTGTGTTTTTTAAAAGAGGTGCCTAATTTTTCAATAAAAGTTGAGGTTAAGTTCAACAAAAGTAGTGAGGCATGATGTCTGAAAAAAAGCACGAGGAATTGAAGCGTAGCCTTCAAAATCGCCATATTCAAATGATTGCTTTGGGTGGCGTTATTGGGACAGGACTTTTTTATGGGTCAACCGAGGCAATTCAATTAGCTGGTCCCTCAGTTATTTTATCTTATCTTGTCGGCGGGCTTATTATGTATTTCATTATGCGAATGCTTGGTGAAATGTCAGTAGAAGAACCGTCTTCAGGAGCATTTAGTTTTTTTGCTTATAAATATTGGGGGAGATTAGCTGGTTTCATAACAGGTTGGAATTATTGGTTTCTTTATATTCTTGTGAGCATGGCTGAACTTACAGTGATAGGGTTTTACCTTGATCATTGGATTTTGATTGATCATTGGAAGACATCTTTCATTGTTCTTTTATTTGTTACATTTGTTAATTTGTTTAATGTTCGTTTTTATGGAGAATTTGAATTTGCTTGCGCTTTGATCAAAGTGGCTGCTGTTATTGGTATGATTATTTTTGGAATTTTTCTCATTGTCACTGGACTAGGGGAAAATCAAGCGAATATTCATTATCTTTGGGACCATGGCGGGTTTTTCCCTTATGGAGCAGTAGGGGTTGTTTTAGCAACTTCTGTAGTAATGTTTTCTTTTGGAGGAACGGAGCTTATTGGTATTACTGCTGGAGAGGCATCTAATCCACAAAAAACAATTCCAGCGGCTATTCGTCAAGTTATGTGGAGGATTATAATTTTTTATATTGGTTCTATCAGCATTATTATGATAATCAGCCCTTGGAATATGATTGGAAAAAATGGTAGTCCTTTTGTCACAATTTTCGAGACTATAGGAATTCCTGCTGCTGGTCATATTTTGAATTTTGTGGTGATTATGGCTGCTATTTCTGTTTACAATAGTGGCATTTATTCTAATGGCCGTATGCTTTATAGTTTAGCTGTACAAAAAAATGCACCACATATTTTTAGTAAACTGAGTGCTGCTCGTGTTCCTTATATTGCTATCCTTTTTTCATCATTATGTACGGCGTTGATTGTCGTTGTTAATGCTCTTATTCCTGATAATAGTTTCATGCGGATCATGGCTCTTGCAACTGCAGCAGCAGTGATTACTTGGGCTATTATTGTTATTGTTCATTTGAAATTTCGCAATGCCCATAAGAACAGAAAGGGCGATTTTATTTATGCGTTTGGTTTATATCCTTACGCTAACTATCTTTGCCTCTGCTTTCTTGCTTTATTATTTTGCATTATGTTTGTCAGTGGTTTTGGGAAAAATGGATTGATGACTCGACTTTTTGATATGATAGGAATAAGCTTGCCTTTTCTTGAAGCATATATTCCTGTACAGATGCCTGATATGAGTTTGGCAGTCATTATTATTCCTCTATGGTGCTTGTTATTACTTTTAGGTTATAAACTGAAGCGATAGAGAAAGAAGAGCTAATAAAAGGGATTGATTGGAATAAACCTTGGGGATTATAAAATTTGATGAGGTAACACAAGTTTTTGGTGATTTGTGTGTTTTAAGAAATATTAGTGTACAGCTTACCGAAAGACGAGTTGCTATTATAGGTGCGAATGGTTCTGGAAAAAGTACATTTGTTCGCCTTATTAATGGGCTCCAATTACCATCTCATGGTTTTGTAAGCGTTGATGGGCTTGATACAAAACGCGATGCAAAAGCAGTAAAACGTAAAGTTGGATTTGTTTTTCAGAATCCCGATAATCAGATTGTTTTACCATTAGTTGAAGAGGATTTATCCTTTGGTCTCAAAAATTTAAAGCTTAATAAAGATGAAATTAAGGAGCGTGTAGATGAAATTTTACAGCGCTATGAACTTCAAAATTTCAGAAATCACGCTGTCCATTTATTAAGTGGTGGGCAAAAACAACTTGTTGCTATTTCTAGTGTAGTTGCAATGAAACCAGACTACATTATTTTTGATGAGCCGACGACATTACTTGATTTGCGAAATAAGCATCGCGTTACGCAAGTGATAGAAGAATTACCGCAAACGGCAATAGTTGTATCGCATGATTTAGAGTTTTTGAAAAAGTTTGATAGAGTGCTGGTTTTTGATAAGGGGGAGATAGCAATTGATGATGTACCTTTTGTTGCTATAAAGGAGTATATAAGAAGAATGTCATGATCGGTTTATATATTCCGAGGGATACATTTATTCATAGGTTAAGTCCTGGAGTTAAGTTATTATTTCTTACGGCCTGTGGAACTTTTATAATAATGGTTTCTTCCATAGCGCTTCTTGGTTTATTTTTGTTGTTTGTCATCTTATTCTATAGAATCGCCAAGATCCCTTTCAAAACTGTGATAAAACAATTTAAATCGATGGGATTGCTTTTAGTTCTTCTATTTGTATTTCAAACTATTTTTAGCGGTTGGCTTACGGGGGTTGAGGTCATATTACGTCTTGTTATCCTCTTTTCTTTATCATCAGTTATTTCATTCACAACAAAAGTATCAGATATGGTGGATGCAATTGAAGCAGGCCTCCAGCCCTTTCGTTGTTTTGGTATAAATCCATCAAAAGTGAGTATGGTTATCTCTATGGCGATCAGGTTTATTCCTCTTTTGAGTGAAAAGTTTAATGAGGTACATGAAGCACAGCAAGCACGAGGACTTAATACTAACATTGTCGCTCTTGCGATACCTTTAATTATACGGACTATAAGAATGGCGTCAGAAGTGGCTGAAGCATTGGAAGCGCGTTCTTATGATGCTGATACTATTGATACAGCATCTCGTAATAATCAGAGTTTTTATAGTAAAAAAAGAAGAATTAAATGAATACAAAAGATTTAGTTTATATTGCTTTATTCGCCGCTATTTATACTATTTTGGGCCTTTTTCCTTCTATTTATCTTCCTTTTCTTCTAGGGGTACCTATTACAGCTCAATCGATGGGACCGATGCTAGCAGGGTCTATTCTTGGGGCAAAAAGGGGTGCTTTAGCGTCACTCCTTTTTCTTGTTCTTGTTGCGATTGGATTACCTCTGTTGCCTGGTGGTCGTGGTGGAATCAGTGTCTTTTCAGGAATTGCAAGTGGTTATTTAATAGGTTTTCCATTTGCCGCATTTTTTATTGGTTTAATGGTAGAGTTGTTTTGGCAGCGGTTAAATTTTATAACATTATTTATAATAAATACTTTTGGTGGCATTGGGATAGTTTATTCTTTTGGTGTTCCATGGACAGCGTATATGACCAAAGTTTCTTTACTGAAGGTTTTAATGGCTTCATCAGTTTTTTTGATAGGCGATTGTTTAAAAGTGTTGATTGCATCCTTTATTGCACTCGCGATTAAAAGATCTGTTCCTCTCATTCATTCAAAGCATAATAACTAAAATAAATGTATTATTTTGTTATATTGTTATTATATAATATTCATATATCACTATTATCGAATTTAAATATAGTAATTTATGATGTAATTAAACATTGTAGAATCTAATATGATTCATATAAGTGATGTTATTAAAATAAATTATTATAGTATTTTTCTCTATATCTAAGGCATTTAAAGTGTACTTTTATAAATCTGATACTTTTTATTAATTATACAACAATAACGAAAGCTTTTCCCTAGTGAAGGAATAATTCAGTGAATACAAAAGATTTAGTTTATATTGCTTTATTTGCCGCTATTTACGCTGTTTTGAGTCTTTTTCCTCCTATTTATCTTCCTTTTTTGCTGGGTGTCCCTATTACAGCTCAGTCTATGGCTCCGATGTTAGCAGGCTCTATACTTGGAGCAAAAAGGGGAGCTTTAGCATCACTTCTTTTCCTTGTTCTTATTGCGATTGGGTTACCTCTATTGCCTAGTGGTCGTGGTGGAATTAGTGTTTTTTCAGGAGTTACGAGTGGTTATCTGATTAGTTTTCCATTTGCTGCATTTTTTATTGGCTTTATGGTAGAATTATTTTGGCACCGGTTAAATTTTATAATATTATTTGTGATAAATACCGTGGGTGGCATTGGGATAGTCTATTCTTTTGGAATACCATGGGTGGCTTATATGACACAGGTCCCTTTGCTGACAGTTTTAATAAGTTCATTAGGTTTTTTTGTTAGTGGTTTCTTGAAAGTGCTGATTACATCCTTTGTAGCGTTGACCATTAAAAAAACCGTTCCTCTCATTCATTCGGAAAAAGGGGCAGTTTTGTACTGAAGAACAAGTTTTTCCAAATGTATGTAGATTAAAAAGCACTACGGAATATCATTCTGTTTTGTCTACTTTTTTATTGGTATTTTTATCTGCATAGCTCTCAGAGGTAGCCATACGAAAATTGAATGTTGCGGCACCAAAATTCTTTTTTCTTTCAGGAGCAGCTCTCAAATAGCCAATTAATATCATTTTATTCAACATGCTTGTAAGTTTTATTCGATTTGCATATTATATGCATAAAGCCTTAGAATAATTTATTATTTTTTTAATATTTTTAGTTAATTAATCACTAATTTTTAAATTATTAAATTATATTAATTGTACAAAAACATGGATAATTAAGTGTTCATCTAAAACTCTTGATGTATATAATACCCTTATAAATGTATTAATATAAGGTATAAAAATGAGATTTAAATGGAATGAAGCTAAAACAAAAAGTAATCTTATAAAACACCGTGTAAAGTTTTGAAATAGCTGCATATGTTTTTTCTGATCTATTCTCCATGGCTAAACAAGACCGTGTTGAAAATGGAGAGTATGGTTAGCAAGCTTTAGTGCTTGTGGAGTTTTTTTTATTACTATTCGTAGTGCATACTGTCCATGACGATAAAGATGGCATAGAGGTAATCCGTATTATTTCAGCACAGAGAGCCAACTCGAAAGAAAAGAAACGTTATAAAGAAGAAAGTTCGTTATAAAATCGAGGTAGGTAACTTATCGGCTTTGACAGATGAACAGAGAGTTGAAATTGATAAATTGGCTGTAATGTCGGATAGAGCAATTGATCATAGAGATATTCTGTCACTCAATGATGAGTTCTGGAAAGACGCCGTTTTCAATCCATTCTGTAAACCCATGAAAACTGTCACAACTGTGCGTGTGGATTCAGACGTACTAGCGTGACTTTAAAAGTCAAGGGAAAGGATATCAAACGCGGATTAACGCCATTTTACGTGATGCCATGCTTCGTTCAATGCACTGATTTCTCCTCCACTTAAAAGCAGGGAAGGGGGAGCCCATATTTTAAAAATCTAAGTAGCTCTCACTGCAGAGTTCTCTAAAGTTCGTATTGCTTTTGCAATTAAAATTTTATAGCCTCAATTTTCAGCCAAACGATTCTAAACGACGCAGTATATTTGGGATACACTACACTCCCATAGTCACTAAGATAACTTAGGCAACATCTACCACCCGATAAGACATAGACATTGTAATTATGTTAACTTTATGAATACCATTAACGTCCTTTCTTATAAATATAAAATAGATCCAGCCTCAGAATTAGTTAATATCAATGATGCTGATAAATTTTTAGAGGAAGGGAGATACGATTTTAACCGTGATAATCAATGTGCTACCTTAATAATCGAAAAGTTTTCTGTGAACTCGAAGATCTGCTATTGGATTTATGTGTTAACGGGAGAAAATAGTCCTTATAATCCCGAAGTAATTGATTCTGAAAATGACTTTCAGAATATTCCTAACCCACGTCCTAGAAAATATGTTGAACAGAATAAGCAATATTTTGGAATTTTGATTCCTATAGAGTTTACTCTTTTTTCTTCAAATAAAGAGTTAAACAAATTCTTGCAGCTACACTACAAAAAAACTTTCATAAAGCGTAATAATAAGATTTTGCCTTGCTTGTGGTGAGGTAATCCCAGAAGCACGAAGCCTTACACTGTTATAAAACTCTTGTAATTCCTTGGATTCTTCCTCGATATTGGTTTTATCCAGTTCCGTTAAGATCTTATCCATTGCTTGCGAAATAGCATTGTTTTGCACAAATTCATTGCCCTCAAACAAAGCAACGTATTGATTTATAATGATAATCTAGCGTTATTCATATTGAATTAGACCTTCGAATAACGTAAGATTCTCTCATTTCAAATCTCTCTATGTTGAATCAATCAAAATCACTTGCTTGCACACCACAAGCGGGGCTGGTGTGTGGGTAAAAACTATAGAAGAAAGGAGTAAAAATGGTTCTTATGAATCGGCTTAATGCAAGATCTGTCGCAACATTGGGGGCTGGCAAATATAATGATGGTGCCGGCTTGTTACTTCACAAACGTAAAGATGGAGGTGCTCAATGGCTTTATCGTTATACCATTCATGGGCGCCGTCGTGAAATGGGCTTGGGTGCCTTGCGAGATGTTTCTTTAAAACAAGCCCGTGAATTGGCAACTGGGTGGCGGGCTGTTTTACGTGAGGGGCGTGACCCTATTAAAGAACGCAACAAACAAAAGCGTGAGGCAATAAGCAATCTCCATTATTTAAAAGATATTGCTCTAGATGCTTTTGAAAGCCGTAAAGCTGAATTAAAGAATGATGGTGAGTCTTGTAATTGGTTTTTACATTTACGCCTCCATATTCTCCCTAAATTAGGCTGTCTGCCCGTTTCAGAGATTACGCAAACAGAGATACGCGATACCCTTGCCCCTATTTAGCATACAAAAGCTGCAACAGCAGAGAAAGCATTGATACGTCTTAATCTTTGTCTTAAACATGCGGCTGCCTTGGGATTAGATGTCGATTTACAAGC
Organism: Bartonella sp. AA1HLJMS; assembly: GCF_042197445.1. NCBI lineage: Bacteria > Pseudomonadati > Pseudomonadota > Alphaproteobacteria > Hyphomicrobiales > Bartonellaceae > Bartonella > Bartonella sp. AA1HLJMS. The sequence continues at coordinate 27,073 of NZ_JBHIRW010000021.1, forward strand.
AACAACAAAAGCACGCGCTCTCTTAGGTAAACAACGCCATAAAACGCAAAATTTTCCAGCTATGGATTGGAGAAAGGTTCCGGCTTTTTATAAAACACTTTGCGAAACAACAACAATGACACAACTGGCTTTACGTTTGCTTATTCTGACAGGCGTTCGTACTTTTCCTTTATGTCATATCCATAAAGATCAAGTTGAGGATGATATCTGGACTATTCCTGCTGAGAATATGAAAGGCAAGCGTGATGCCACAACAGAATTTCGCGTACCCCTATCATCTGAAGCATTAAAAGTAATTGAACAAGCCCGCTGTATCTCTAAAAGTGATTTCATCTTTTCACTTACCGGTCGTGGTCCTCTTTCACATACGATGATGGCGGCGTATATGAGAAAAAATAAAATTGAAGCCTGCCCGCATGGCTTTCGCTCTAGTTTACGCGATTGGCTAGCAGAAACAACCGATGCTCCCTATGAGGTCGCTGAAACTATTCTAAGTCATACAGTAGGAGGACAAGTAGAGCGCTCCTATCGTCGTACTGACTATCTAGAACAGCGCCGTGTCTATATGGAGAAATGGGCGGCTTATGTCACGGGTCAAACCTAAAATATGGGGTGAATAACCCCATTATCTGTGGATAACTTTAGCTCTCTTGTCTCTCATTCGCTCTCAATTAGACTCATAAATTATCACATCAGAATTTATATGATAAAATATTGTTTTCTATAAATAAAATACCTTCAAAAATAAACCAAAATGTGCTTAATAAATAGTTATGATTTGTTACCATTTTTTGATAGAAAGGATTTTAGAATGACAGAAAATGATATTCTTTTGACAGACCGTGAAAGTGCAAAATTGCTTCATATGAGTGTTTCAACATTCCGGCGTCATGTTACCAATGGCTCTCTCCCAAAACCTTTAAAATTTGGTTTTTTATCCCGTTGGTTACAATCAGATCTTTTGAATGTCATCGAGCAAGCAAAACAGCAACGTCAAAGTGACGCGGCATAAAAAAACCTTGTCACGTAAGGACGGACAAGGCTTTCTCAAACTCATCACCCTAGAGATAGCACAATCCGTCCTATGACGCAACGTTATAGGATTTAAAATGATGTGTTCTTTTAAGAATGCGCGGGGTATTACTCGTGCCTTGCGCGGGGTTTGGCATGGGCGTTATGGAACAGCCCGTTGCCCTGCTCATGATGATAGGCTGCCTAGTTTATCTATTTCTAATGGAAATGATGGGCGTCTTTTACTCTATTGTTATGCTGGCTGCTCTTTTAGAGAGATCATACAAGCGCTTATCAGAATTGGATTGCTTGGAAAACAAGCTTATGATCAGACGCTTTCTTTCTCAAAACAGTTTTGTGCTGATCTTAGACGAGCAAAACAGAAAGCAGAGAGAGCAAAAGCAATTTGGCAACAATGCCAACCAATCAAAAATACTTTAGCAGAAACCTATTTACGTATGCGGGGTATTACATGTGATTTGCCTGCTGATTTA
>NZ_JBHIRW010000022.1:0-28573 GCF_042197445.1 Bartonella sp. AA1HLJMS
TGTGGAACAACAGCTCTAATTTGGAGATTAGACTGAACATCAAGCGGTATAGAGAGATTAGATGAAGGATCTAAAGGATCAGAGGACTGAGAAGGCTTTGGTTCAACAGGGACAGAAGGAGGAGAAACAGAATCTGTAGATGAAGGTGATACCGGAACAGAGGGCTTAGATGGCATAACCTCATCCGTAGAAGTCTCAACTGGAACAAATGGTGCAGGCATAGGCACAGCAGAAGGATTTTCTGGAACTGTTGGTACTGAGGGAGACGGAACTGGTGCAGAAGGAGTCAGCGTCGAATCCGTAGGGATAAATGTTTCAGACGATTCAGATCCCTCAGGCAAAGAAGGTGTAGATGGTATAAGTGGAGGCTCAACAGAAGGGGGTTGTTCAGGTGAAACAGTCTCTGTTGGTCGTTTAGAAGGAACCGTCTCTTCTTCAGATTGAGGAGGTAAAACTGTAGACGTTGGCTTAGAAGCAGTTTCAGAAGAATCTAATTCAGGACCAATGTAAACACTTTCGAGACGAAAATCCCAAAAATCACCTTCTCCAACAACCAATCTATTCTTTGGATCTGCATTTCCAGAAGAAGAACTTGGACCATAGACACGAAGTTTATATTGATAAGGAAATCCATTCACCGTAGTATAACTATTGGCTAACTTAAAAGAACTTTCCTCTGCTGTCCCAGCAACTTGAACAAGTGAAATACTTTGACTTCCTTTATTGCCAGCTTCTCCTTCTAAGGTTTTAGAAAATTTCTCCATCATGAGCAGTGTACTTCCCAAAACATTCCCGTAGATCAAAATACGATCAGTTTTTTGAGGATTAAACGAGCCGTCATTATTCACAAACGCACTCATCTTAATCTGCACATTTCCCTTTGCATTATAGGCTTCTTTATCATATTGTATCCCCTCTATTGGATTTATGTCATTTAGATTACTTCCTTTCTCAATATATACTTTTCCAATATATAGCGTTTGATAATCTTGAGATATAAATTTATCAAAAAAAATTGTGCTATCAGAAATGCTTATAGACGAAAGTAATGAATCTACAGGAAGAGATTCCTGCAAATCTGTATGTTTCCTTTTGGTGAGATACCATGCAGAGCCATTTGTTAATTCTAAGTGAACAGTTGATGCATCCTCAACACGAATACCCCCTGTAAGGGTAGAATCCTTTGCTTTCACCAATAGAGAAGAATTATTTTGAGCCTTTAACAATAAATCACCAGAGATCTTTGTCCTTTCTGTTAATTCAATGGTAGCTTCAGCTCCATAAATATCATCCCCCGTACTATAAATGGCAATACCATCAGGAACTGAAAAAGCTGTCTGTGACAAATGCAAAGATGCTTCACCCCAAACAATTTTTTCTACTTTTGAAAGTTTTTCACTCCCTACCTTAAACATATCACCCCATACATCTGGACCTAATCCATAAAAATACAGACCGTATACTCCCTCACCCTGAACAGAAATATTGTTTTTTTCTATCTTAATACTTGTCTTTTTAAACTCATTTGATGAAGCGTATTCTTGAACCAATTTACCTTCAGCATCTGCATAACCTGCAAAATTCGTAATCAAGAAGCCATGCATATCAGTGAGCTGAATAGAATCACCACGCAAATGAACATCACCACCCTGTGATATGTCAAAAGCTCTTGGAAATTCATCAATAGTTTCATTATCAACTACAATCGTATGTTTCTTACCTTTTCCCTGAATATTGGTTGTATCAATAAGATATTTTCCCCCAAATTGTGTTGAAAACGCACCAATCTCATGAAAAGTAATAGTACTGCCTGACATCCTAACGAATGCATCAGAACTACTCACAAATCCAATCCCTTTTGCATTCAAATTATCTGATACAATATCAATATTTACGCTCACTAAAGCAATATCGGTTTTTTTTCCTTCTGCACATACAGCTTGCAAACTACCTTCAATCTTCCCTCTATTCATCACAACTTGCCCGTTCTGAACACGAAAACCGGACATATCCTTAATATTTGAATTGGTTAGAACAAGCTTGCCATCATCTTTTACAGATGCACTATATAAAAATGACTGCTTTGGCCTATGCGAGATAATATTTGTCTCTAATAAATTTAAAACAGTTCCCTCTTTTTCTATAGAGAAGACAGCAATAAAATCATCTAGAGAAGAGACAGAAGGAGTATAATTTTTATTACTTATCGTATGTTTTTTACTATCGCTATATGTAAAAAAACTCCCTGATACATTACAGGAAGTTCCTAAATTATTAGGATTCGCATTAACACTCACGATTGGCAAAAAAGAAACAATAGCCGTTGTAATAAATAAAAATCTATACCCGCTTAATACATTAACCATAACTTTATTCCCAATTTGCCTTTCTCCCCTGTTAGTTAAAAATAAAAAACATTCCCCATAACATTAAGTTAAACACACTAAAAATAGCAATTATAAAACTTAAATAATCACTTTATACTTCAAAAACACTCTATAACTTATGTAAAAATTACTCTATATTTCATAGGCACCTAAAAACGATAGTATAAACCGCCTGAAAAAATAATCCCTGAAAAACCACCTTTTCTAAGGCAATGCTGATAAGTTACATCTCCATGCAAAGCAGAGTTTGAAGACAACTGAGCCTTCAATCCCATTCCAGTTTCTAGAGAAGAGCCAAAAGCGCTTATTGGAATTCATCTCCAAACCGCACACGTTGTTTTCCTCTAAAACTAATGGCAAGCTGAAGCTTGCAATTGAAAGAAACAACAAGAGCCTCTTCAGAAGCAGCAAGCATCTTTCTTAAAGACCACCAACACGCATCACCCATAAATCAAGTTTTCCCATCTCAATATCAAAACCATCAATATCAGACGCCTTATCAAACCGCACATTTTGATAAATAACCTAAACCTGCGGATCAAAAATAACCCCTTTATGCCCTGTCATAAATGACTTGCCCGCAATCAATGAAGCACTCAAAGGTGTTTCCTTCAATGTTGCTGTCTTGCCTCTTGCTTGCGTGAGAACATCCCCTTTAAATAAACCATAGGAAAAAAGGACATCTATATAAAAGCCTGTATCATGCTGCATGCTGCCATATACTGTAATAGACCATTTATCAAATGTACTTTTTTGCTTTCTTTAACATCTTGAAGTTGTAGAGAGTTTTTTTCCATTATTCTTCATTATTCCAGAGCTCAAAGTGTGATGTGTATCCTCAATCGCATTGAGCAAGACACTTGCCTCTATACCATGAACATCAGAAACCTGAATCTTACCTTCATCAAAGGAAAGAACCACCCTGCTTCACACCAAACACAGATTGAGATAACGTAGCATTTCTACCACTTTTCTTTTCGCCATTTCCTGTAATAGAACTCTTTTTAAAAGAAGTTTTATTATCTTTTGACACAACCACTGCTGATGTAATCTTCTCAGATCTCTTTAATTCTAAAATTCCATCAGTTCCTGAAAGCCTTTTTCCCCTTTACTTTTTTGCGGCTTAATAACTATGTTATGAGTTCGTATTGTAAAAATAACACCTGTAGTCCTCCTATCCAATCCACTCATATATAACTTATTACGACTTCCAAAAGTACGAGAAGCATCAACTGTATCACACGAATGCGACTTAAAAAGAGAATTACACGAGGGGTTATAATCTTCTGCACTCACATCTATATTGTGCACGAAGAAAGAAATAGAGGTCGTAAGAGAACACACACACATAGCGTTTTAGTACTTTAATCATAATTTAGTCTAAACTTCCTTTATTTTATTCATAAAAAACTGAAAAGACACACCTAGTTCATCTACTTATTATGCACCGTTACATATAATTTGTTTTGTATTATATGTAAAGTCAAAAATCAGAAAAACGACACAACAAAACCGTGTTTTGTGCTTATGTCTTTCACAAAGGATGTATTAAAGAAAAATACAATTAAAAATGATAACTTAATCCACCAGAAAAATGCGTTCCGGAAAAGCCGTCACTCGTAAATTTATGCTGATAAATCAGATCGCTATGAAAAATAATTTTGGGAGATAATTGCGAAAAAACACCAAATCCAGCTTCTAAAGAAGTCCCAAAGGAACCAAGCTGGAAGGCATCTTTAAAATATACAAATTGTTTATCATCAAAACTACGAATGAAATGAAGCTTACCATAGAATGAGAGAACATGTGCATCTTTATCTTTAGTAAATGTAAGTGTCTTCGTTAAATACCCACCAATACGCATCCCCCAATGATCTGGACTTCGCATATCAATATTAAAATTATCAATATCACGAGTCTTATGAAACTGGAGATTTTGATAAACAAACTGAACCTGTGGTTCAAAAATAAAATATCGGCTGCCTATCATAAACGTTTTACCAGCAATTAAAGAAACACTTAGGGGCTTCCCTCTCAATGCAGCCGTTTTACCTCGCTCAAGTGTGAGAACATTTCCATTAAACAAACCATAAGAGAAGAGACCATCCATATAGAGACCCGTATCATGCTGCATGCTTCCATATGCTGTTATTGTCCATTTATCAAATATACTTTCTTGACTTTGTTTAACCTTTCGAGGCTGCAAAGAAAGCTTGCCATAATTTCCCATAATCCCAAAAGATGTCGTACTGTATGCACTTTCGATTTTCTTGAGTAAAATACCTGCCTCTAGTGCATTATAATCAAGCTCACCGCCATAATCACCATATTTAAATGCAGACAAATTTGAAGTATAATGATGATGTCCACCGTAACCGCGCAAAAACAAAGCGGGATTTTCATCATTTTTCAACAACCGACCAGGAACAGTTCGCAGCGCTTGCAACTGCTTGCTTTGATTACTGATATCCATCAATCCAGCATAAAATAAGGTATTTGGCACAAGAATATAAGTCAAAACCTGTGGAACAACGACTCTCACATTTGGCTCAAAATGAGAAGAAGGCTCAAAAACAGATGCCGGAACAGAAGAACCAGACGCAGGTGGAGTAACAACAAAAGGAGTGGGTGAAACAGATGGCGGAACAAGTGAACCAGATGCAACTGGGGAAACAACAGAAGGAGTGGGTGAAACATGCGGCGGAACAAGTGAACCAGATGCAACTGGGGAAACAACAGAAGGAGTGGATGAAACAGATGACGGAACAGGTGAACCAGATGCAACTGGGGAAACAACAGAAGGAGTGGGTGAAACATGCGGCGGAACAAGTGAACCAGATGCAACTGGGGAAACAACAGAAGGAGTGGATGAAACAGATGACGGAACAGGTGAACCAGATGCAACTGGGGAAACAACAGAAGGAGTGGGTGAAACATGGGGCGGAACAGGTGAACCAGATGCAGGTGGAGAAACTGGATTAGATTCAGCAATAGCGGGAACAACAGGTGCAAGAGAGGAAAGAGGATTGGAGATCTCAAGTACAAAAACATCAGATACATTAGGTGTGGTCGTAAGATGGGAATCCCTATCAGGAGAATCTACAGGAGAAGAAAGACTTGGCTCCTGAGACTTTTGCTGAGAGTTAGAATCAATAGAACCATCCTCACCTCCAGTAATATTAGGATGAATTTTAGAAAAAGAAGGAATATCATCAGAAGAAGGGGGGACAACCAAATCAAGAACAGGAAAAACTTTAGTGGAATCAACAAATTGACTTTCAAGTCGGAAATCCCAAAATGTTCCAGAGTTTTTAAGCACTCTTTGATTGGAATCTGCCGCCCCTAAAGAAGAGCCTGGACCATAACTCTTAAGATGATACTGATAGGGGGAGGCTTCAAGTGTGACATACCCCCCCTTTAACTGAAAAGAATCTTCCATGGCTTTTCCATAAACCTGAATAATGGAAATCCCCTGATTATTACCACCATCTCCCGTCAATGCCCCTGGACTTCCAGGAATCTTATAAACATGAACTGTTGTTTTTCCTTCAAGATCACCATTGATTAAAAGCCGGTCAGTTTTTTGCTCTTGCAGAGCTCCGCCTTTATCCAAATATGCATTAAGATAAAGATTCACATCACCGTGCGCTTTATAGACAGTCCCAAATCCTTTTCCAATGAGAAGTGTCTGATAACCATTTGTTTTTTTAGATTTTAATTCTTCAAAAACAAGAGAACTATCCGTAAGATTAACCGATGAAATAGAAGAATAATCTTTTAACCTAGAACCAGAAGCATCAGAATTTTGCAATTTGTCATATTTTGGTCGCGATAAAATCCACTTTGAACCATTTTTTAAATCTATCTTAGCTGTAGAACTTTCATCAACATGTGCGCCTCCTACAAGGGTAGAAGCATCAGCCTCAATCTTTACATTAGAACGCTCAACAGCTTTCAGGAGTGAATCTCCAGAAATTTTTGAATGTTGTGAGAGTTTAACAGAACTTTCGAATTCGCGACTATAAATAGCCGTACTTTCTGGAGCCATAAAAGTTGTCTTTGTCACATGGACAGTCCCTTTTCCAGGTATAATTGTTTTTTTATCATTTAAGACAGCTTCCCAAAAAAAGTGCATACCATTAAATCCATTCCCTCTCACAAAAACATTGGAATATTTTATATGAGCAGCATTATGGTTATTCCCCTGCACTACAATGCCATGAACATTGTCGACATTAACGTTTCCCTTCTGGAAATTAAGAGAGCCTTTCCCCTGAAGCATACTAAAAGCAGAACCTTCACGATGATTATCTGTATTTGTTCCCTGTTTCCCCCTCCCAGTAATAGAAACGCCCTCTAAATTAATTTCTCCATCTCCTCCTGTTTGAACACCAATACCATCAGCAAAATCAATTTTTCCTCCTTTCATATAAATTTTTGCACCATTATGACTCAAAAGACCTATCGCATCAGAAGATGTCTTAATCTCTGTCTTGGTCAAAGAAACAAACGACCCTTTACCCCCAACACTGATCCCCATTCTGGTTGCTTTAATCACCCCATCCTGCATTTCAAAAGCTCCCTCATCATTAATATCGGCCCCTATCGACACGTTATTTAACATGGAATCAAATAGAGCAACGCCTCCCCCATTTGAGGACTTTACAGCTGTTGTCCAAGCGTTTGTTTCTGAATATCCATGTGCATTCGAAACACCGTTAATGATTATAGCCTCTCCCTCAATGACTGTATTTTTCCCTGATGCCTCTATGGCAGCATCAGAACTTTCACCCGTAAGTTGATAAGTTTTCTTGGTAATTTCATGCGTTTTACCATCATTACAGCGATAAAATGAGGCACTTTCGTTACATGAATATGGCTTCTTCTCAGAAGAAATCTCACCTGCATCAGTATTGTATACAAAGAAAAAAATAACCGTTGTAAAATGATATAAAGAGAGATGATTTTTAAACATAATTTTCTACAAACTTTCTTCCCCTTCTCTAAAAACAAAAAACACGCGTTCTGTTTAATAACTTTGGTTACGCGTGATAATTTAAAATACGTTTTGCATTTTATATATCCACCCTATGTTTTATGTAAAGCCAGAATCCCAAAATATCACAATTTAAAATTGTATTATTTATAAAAACGCGTAAAAATATAGATAGAAATAAAAATTCCACCCCAAAGCGGTGATTTCAAGAGAATTTAATAAAAATAAACTCAAAGAAGAAAAACAGCATAAGAAGCAAAAACTGCAAACCAGAAAGTCTTATCTCGTTTCTAAAAAGAAACAAACTAGCTCATGCAAAAAAACATTTTTTTAAAAAACTTATTTAAAAAGTTGCAAACAAATAATAAAAAACCACAAGCATAGCTTGTGGTTTTTTAAACAACTTACCTCAAGATGATCATCCTAAAAACGATAGCGCAATCCACCAGAAAAACTGATTCCAGAAAAACCACCTTTACTCAACTTATGCTGATAAACCAAATCACCATGAAGCGCAAATTTTTGAGACAAGCGAGCATTAAGACCTAATCCAGCCTCTAGAGAAGAACCAAAAGCCCCTAACTGGAAAGAATCTTTAAAGCGCACAGACCTTTCTTTTCCAAAATCATGGGCAAAATGAATCTTTCCATAAAAAGAAACATCACGATCTTTTTCAAACGCAGTAAGAGTCTTTATCAAGCGACCACCCATACGCACCATCAATTGATCAAGTTTATCCATCTCAATATTAAAATTATCAATATCGCGGGCCTCATTAAATTGAAGATGCTGATAAACAACCTGAACCTGTGGATCAAAAACAACACCTTCATATCCTGTGGCAATTTTCTGACCACTCATCAAGGAAACACTTAAAGGGTTACCCTTCAATGTTGCCGTTTTACCCCGCGCAGTTGTCAGAACATCTCCCTTAAACAGACCATAAGATAACAAACCATCAACATAGAATCCTACATCATGCTGCATACTGCCATAAACTGTAGCAGTCCATTTATCAAATGTACTTTTTTGGCTTTGTGCAACATCTCGAAGTTGTAGAGAAAGCTTTCCATAAGACCCCATCACCCCAAAGGATATAACACTGTCAACATTTTCAACAGTTTGTAGCAAAACACCTGTCTCTAGTGCATAGTACCCTAGATCTCCCCCATAACCATATTCAAGCGCAGATAAATCTGAGGCATAACGATAACTTCCACCATAGCCACGCAAAAATGAAGCAGGATTTTCACGAATTTCCAACATTCCACTAGGATTAGTCCGTACTGTCTCTAACTGCTTGTTTTGATTGCTGATATCCATTAAACCAGCATGGAATAAACTATTTGGCAAAAGCAGATAAGTTGGAACCTGAGGAACAACAACCTTAACGCCTTGCCTAGAATGATGCTCACCACCTAAACTAAGTTTAGAACTCTGAGTTAATCTAAATGTAGTATCAGAATCAATAAATCCATTTTCGAGGCGGAAATCCCAAAAATCTCCTTCACCTTCGACTAATCTTTGAGACGCACTCGCTCTTCCTAATTCAGAGTTTGGGCCATAAGCATGAAGCCTATATTGGTAAGGTAGACCGTCCAATGCAATATAATCACCATCCAACAAGAAAGAATCTTTCTCCGCTATTCCAGAAACCTGAATAATCGAGATACCTTTGTCATTTCCATAACGCTCCGTACCACCTCCTGGACTTCCTGAAACACCATGCACATGTACTATCGTTTTTCCTTCAATATCACCATGGATTAAAAAACGATCCGTTTTTTGATTCTGAAGAGCCCCCCCCTTATTCAAATAAGTGTTGAGATAAAGATGTGCATTACCCTGTGCTTTATAAACTTCACCTGTTCCTCTCCCAACACGAAGGGTTTGATAGCCATCAACTATGTTAGTTTCTGGTTGTTCAAAAATAATAGAACTATCAATAAGATGTATTAATGAAATTGATGAAACACCTATAGAACTAGGAACTTGCAAATTTTTATTTTTCGGTCGTGATAAAATCCATTTTGAATCACCTCTCAACCGAAATTCAGCAGAAGAACTTTCATCAACATGTGTCCCCCCTACAAGTGTAGAAGCATCCACTGAAACCTTCACAAAAGAGCCATCCTCAACCTTCAGTAATAAATCTCCAGAAAGTTTGGAATTATCCAACAGCCTAACAACACCACCAGATCCTCTGCTATAAATAGCTGCACTCTTTGGAACTGTAAAAGAGGTTCTTGTCAAGTCAACAATCCCTCGTACGGGTAAGTTCGTTTTTGGAAGACTTCCGAACATCTCTTCCTCACCCGCAAAAATATAAAAAGAATAGGGATACTCGTGATCTTTCATTTCCTCATTTCTGTCTCCTAGTCCCTCCCAAAAACGCAACCCATAAGACGTATTACTTTCTACCAAAACCGTAGAATCCACGATAGTTATAAAGACACCCTTCCCATCGATATTATTCCCATGCATTGAAAAACCATGAGCATTGGCTAGATTAACTTTACCTTTCTCAAAATGGATAAACCCATTAGACGCATGAAAAGCTGAATTTTCATTATGGTCATCTATACCCATCCCCTGACTACCTTGTTCGGTAATAGAACTACTCCTTAAATCGACCTGTCCCCAATTTTTTATTTTAACTCCGATACCCTTTGTAAAGTTAATCTCTCCTCTTTCTATAATCACTTGTCCATATTCACTCGCCACGACCCCATACTTCCAAAAACTTTCTTTTGAAATAACAGCACTTGAAGCATCCTTAACAGTTATATTTTTCCCTAAGAGAAGCGTTTTTCTTCCAGATGCTTGTATAGCAACAGTTTCATTCGTATTTTCATCAGTTTTTTGATAATTTTTATTGTAAAAGTAGTGTTTTTTACCATCATTACACCGATAAAATTCACTATTCATACTACATGAAAATTGATCCTGATTATTTTGTGTCTTACCATTAACGCCAGAACGATCTTGTACCCCAGTATTAACAACAGCACCACCTTGAACCGTAGCATCAACATTGTGTGCACAAAAAAGAAATGCTGTTGTAAAAGTACATAAGGAAAAACGATTTTTAAATAGATTGACCATAATTACACCATAATTTTGCCCATAAAAGTAATACGTAATGTATCAAAAAACTTAATAAAGAGAAAAAATTAATACGTTTTGGATTAACTGCGCAGATCTTATTAATGCTTTTTGTGTTTTATGTAAATATGGAATTTAAAAGTTACTAAAAATACAGTCTAAATCTATTTTTTTATAAGGGATTTGCAAAAATATAACTGAAAATTAGAGAAAAATCATCTTTAAAGTTGTTATTTAAAAGCAGCTTTAAGGGATTTTTGTACATTAAGAATGCCTATTTTAACTGTTGTTTAATCAATACCCAAAGCGTGTATAATTAATATTCGAGATAAATATTATATTGAAACAATGGGCACTCGTAAGCAGACAAAACTGAATATATGCCAAAATTGAGAAGCAAAGCTATCACATACAGCTGTTTTAGGCAGTATTTATGGAAATACGAACTAATTTAGAAAGAGGAGGAAAGTGTAAAAATTAAAATCTGTTCCGATTTTTCCATCTCTTTTCAACATTTTAAAATATTCAGAGCCGTATCTAAAAGGTGAAAATGACATATAATTTTATCTTTTTATTTATCACATTCTTTAAAGAAAACGCATTTTCAAAAAATAATACGTTATTTATGTTTCTAATCCACCAATTTTCTCAGATATATTTCATATTTCCATCTCCATTTCATAACGACAGCAGATATAATATCAAGTTTATCGGATACAGCCCTCATTGCGCCTGAGTAGCATCTTTGTCTTTGTCAATTTCTAATATTGTAAATCCTCTCCTCTTAACATAATCCCCCAAATTATATTGACTCCTTTCTTAAACGATTATCCACTTGCTAATCTTACATATAATAGACAAAGGAATGCTTTTTATGGATTCATCATAAGAGCATTGAAAATATTTCAGCGCCCTAAATTAAAAAATATCTTTATAAATCAAAATATTATAAATAGTATAATAATCACTCTGAAATACGCATTTTGAAACAATAACGTACAAACTCTTCAGACTTTTCAAAAAAACGAAAGAAGTCCAACCTAAAAGCATATTAAAGATAAGCAAAGTCACACTCTCGTAAAAATGCTATAACACAAAATGAATAGATAATGAAAAAAAAGCCACAAGTATAACTTGTAGCTTTTTTGAAAGATTAATCAAAAACAGGAACAACACTAGAAATGATAACGCAATCCACCTGAAAAACTCGTTCCAGAAAAACCAGCTTTCGTTAGTTTGTGCTGATAAACCAAATCGCCGTAAAGCGCAAATTTTTGAGACAATTGGGCATTAAAACCTAATCCTGTTTCTAATGAAGAACCAAAAGCACCTAGCTGGAAAGCATCTTTAAAATGCACAAATTGTTTTCCTTCAAAACCATGAGCAAGATGAAGCTTGCCATAGAAAGAAACAACCTGAGCCTCATCAGTAACGACCAGCCTCTTTGTTAAACGCCCTCCAACACGCCCTACCCACTGATGAAGCTTTCCTAAATCAATATCAAAGCCATCCACATCACGCACCTTATTAAATTGAAGATATTGATAAACAACCTGAACTTGCGGATCAAAAACAAAACCGTCTTCCCCCACCATAAACGTTTTACCAGCAGTCAATGAAGCACTTAAAGGGAAACCCTTTAATGTTGCCGTCTTGCCACGTGCAGTTGTTAGAACATCACCTTTAAACAAGCCGTAAGACACAAGACCATCAACGTAAAAACCTGCATCATGCTGCATACCACCATATGCCGTAACTGACCATTTATCAAATGTACTTTTTTGACTCTGCTCAACATTCAAAGGTTGCAAAGAAAATCTCTCGTAAGCCCCGATAACTCCAAAAGAAGTGGAACCATACATATTTTCGATTGCTTTCAGCAAAACACCTGCCTCTAGTGCATTATAATCAAACTCGCCGCCATAACCATATTCAAGCGTGGAAAGATTTGAAGTATAACGATGATTGCCGCCATAACCGCTCACAAAAAAGAGAGGGTTTTCACGACTTTCTAATAAGCCCCCAGAAGTAATTCGCAAAGCTTCTAACCGCTTATTTTGATTGTTAACATTCATCAAACCAATATGACGTAAGGCATTAGGCAAAAGGAGATAAGTCGGAACCTGCGGAACAACAGCCTTAACGCCCGGCTTAGGACGAGGATGAGGCTCCGGAGCTGGTTCTGGAGAAGGTTCTGGTCCCGGAATTGGCTTAGGAGCAGGATCTGGTTTAGGTTGAACATCAGAATCTATAGACCTACTTTCAAGGCGAAAATCCCAAAATTCCCCGTTACCTTCAACTAATCTCTGATCCATACTTGCTTTTCCAAACTCAGATTCTGGACCATAACTATAAAGCTTATACTGATAAGGTAATTCGTTTAAGGCTACATAACCACCTTCCAACTGAAAAGAATCTTGCTTTGCTTGTCCAGAAACCTGAATGATTGAAATACCTTCAGCATTCCCCCCCTTTCCCGTATATCCTCCTGGACTTCCTGCAACTCCATGCACTTGGAGCTTTGTTTTTCCCGAAACATTCCCATGAATTAAAACACGATCCGTCTTTTGATGATCAAGAGCACCACCACTATTCAGGTATGTATTAAGAGAAATAGAGGCACCGCCCTGTGCTCTATAAACCTCACCCTTTCCCTTTCCAATACGAAGGGTTTGATAATTATCAACAGAAGAAGATTCGTGTCTTTTAAAATTAATAGAGCTATCACCCATAAGACTAACGAGTGAAATAGAAGAATCATGTGCAGCCCCATGTTGATCTTTTTGCAGCGGTTGTTGTAAAATCCATGTAGAACGACCTCCTAAATAAAGTTCGGCATTAGAGTCTTTATCAACGTGTGTGCGACCTTCAAGCGTAGAAGCATCAGCCAAAACGATCACAGATGCCCCTTTCTCAGCTTTTAATAAAAAATTCCCTGAACGAAGAGTGCTTTTCATCAAACTCACCGCACCAGAAATAACATTGCTGCCATAAAGAGCGGTATCGTCTTCAACAGAAAACTCTGTTGTATCCAAATTAACAACTTCCAATCGTGGTGGAGCTTTTTCTTCCTCTAATGAAATCTCTTCTTTTTTACCTCCACCTTCGCTCCATGGCTTCTCTCCCTGAAAATAGATACCATAAGATCCCTCACCCTTTACTGTAATAGAAGAAGACTTAAAGTTAGCCTCGGTCACATAAAAGTTATTCGATAAATCTTCAGCTTCATCTTCAGTTTCAGCTTCTGTTTCAGATCGTTCTGGTACAACACTAAAAGGCTTGACGGGATTTTCTAATAATATACCATGTGCACCCTCAACCTTAATAGTCCCCCCTGTAAACTCAACACGCCCCCCTTCATCCATTAAAAAAGCTGCATCATTTTTGTCTTTGTGGCCCTTTCCAGTAAGAGTGACACCATCGAGAATCACCGTCCCTCCCAACATCGCAGAAATCCCATGACTGTTGGTAAAGTTAACCTCCCCACCTTCCACCCAAATATCTGCCCCGCTATAACTGGAAAGACTTGCCTTCCCATCACGCGTATTAACTTTTGCACCCTCTAAAATAACCAATGAATTCCCCACAGCTTCAACAGCCCTATCACTGTCCTCTATAATCCCCTGCTTTACCTCAATGATTCCATTATGAGCAAAAAGAGCTAACTTTGTATTTTTAAGCGTCGTTTTTTTCAAAACAATCTTTCCATCATCGGATACAGCCACACCACGCAAAAAAGATTTATCAGAAATTTCACTGCTAACAGTTACATTTTCTCCATCAACTCTGGACCCTATCCGCTTCACCGTTACAGCAGTAGGATCATCAGGATAGTTGGAAACATTTTCGTTCGTAATTGTATAAGATTTATTATCAATTTTAGATTCCCCGCAATTATCGCATATATAATATAATCCACTATAGTAATAAAACCCAGGATTTACTCCTCTTCCATCAGAGTCTGCATCTTTAACAGAGTTATCTACATTTTTCTGATATCCATTCCATCCATCCACTCCACTAAGCTTACGATAATTATTTCCTCCACGAATACCCTCATCGTTATTGCCAACATTAATCATATTAGAAGGGTAATAATTATCCCCACTCTCTCCACTAAGAGGAAGCTTATGCTTATTACTCCCGCTAAGCTGAGGAGAAGAATTAGCAGAGACAACTGGGATAACCTTTATAACATAAGGTTTACTATCCTTCCCCTCTGCAGCCGCATACACTTCTCTTCCATTTTGAAGCAAAGAGAGGATAGCTGTTGTACAAGCACATAAACATACATGATTTCTAAAAACTTTAATCATAGTTCCCTCGAAACTTTCCTTCCCCTCTCATTAAAAACAAAAGCACTTACAAAACACCCCCTTGCACACCTCAAAAATACGAAAAGTGTAACAAAAGAACATGCCTCATGCTTATTTGAACTGTGCAATGAATTATCCCAATAAATTTGGCAAAAGCTCTACGCTAAAAACCATCTATAAGAGAATAACAACAAAACACAATTTATAAGTGTATAATGCATTCTGTATTTCGTGTAAAGAAAAAATGAAACCAGTGCGTGCAATTAATTAAAAACACAATCTAGCCTTGTGAACTTTAAAAATTAATCCACAAAGAGATGAATGAAACAATGATTTAAATCCGTAAAAAACAAACTCTCAAAAACGAGCTTTAGAAAACATCAAATATTATATTAGATAATATCAATACAGTATCAAAAAGGATCACGTAACGCATACCGGTCTGCTGAACGCTTAAAAAGCCGATAAAAGCGAAGCACTCTACCGCATCAGTAGCAGCATAAATTTTAAGAAAATTCGCTTTAACGGAGAAAAGTGCTCTCATACACAAAAAAACTATGTTTTTTTGCTCAATCAAGAAGACGAAAATCTTTTAAAGACAACACAAGTTGTTACAAATAAAAAAGGCAGCACAATGTGCTGCCTTTTCTAAAAAGGTACATAGTGTACCTTATATTAAAACTGATAACGTACTCCTCCAGAAAAACTTGTTCCCGAAAAACCAGCCTTATTAAGCTTATGTTGATAGAGAATATCAGCATGCAGAGAGAACTGTGGCAACAATTTGGCATTAAAACCTAATCCAGCCTCTAGAGAAGAACCAAAAGCTCCTAACTTGAAAGCATCATTGAAATGCACAGACTGTTTTCCTTCAAAACCATGAGCAAGATAAAGCTTACCATAGAAAGCAATAGCATTCACGCCTTCAGAACCTGTAGGAATCTTGGTTAAGCGTCCACCAACACGTGCTACCCACTGATTAAGGTTACCCATTTCAATATTAAAATTGTCGATATCACGGGCCTTATTAAACTGGAGATGTTGATACACAACCTGAACCTGCGGATCAAAGACAAAGCCCTTATATCCTGTCATAATTGTCTGACCACCAGCTAAAGAAACACTCAAAGGATTACCTTTTAATGTTGCTGTTTTACCCCGTGCAAGGGTGAGAACATCACCTTTGAACAGACCATAGGATAAAAGACCGTCGACATAGAAGCCAACATTATGCTGCATGCTACCATATACCGTAACAGTCCATTTATCAAATGCACTCTTCTGGCTTTGCTCAACATTCACAGGCTGCAGAGAAAGTTTTCCATAAGTTCCCATAACGCCAAAGGATATAGCACTATCAGCATTTTCAATAGTTTGCAGCAAAACACCTGCCTCTACACCATTATAACTAAGATCACCTCCGTAACCATATTCAAGTGCGGACAGATCTGAAGCATAACGGTAACTTCCACCATAGCCGCGCAAGTATAAAGCGGGATTTTCACGAACCTCTACCATTCCTGTAGAAGTCATCCGCAACGTCTCCAATTGCTTATTTTGATTGCTAATATCCATCAAACCAGCGTGGAATACACTATTAGGCAAGCTGAGATAAGTTGGAACCTGTGGAACAACAGACCTTACAAATTGTTCAGGAAGGGCAGCAGATCCAACAGACTTAACATACTGATTTTCTAAACGGAAATTCCAAAATTCTCCACCATCCTTAACAAATTTCTGCTGAACATGCTCCTGTTTCGAAGTCGCTTCTGGAGCATAAGCACGAAGGGTGTATTTGTAAGGTGAGTTTCTCAGTGCAACATAATTGCCATCGAGTTGGAAAGAGTCTTTCTTCGCTTGACCATAAACCTGAATAATTGAAACAGTATGAGCAATCTTGGCATTCGCTTTACCATCTCCTACATTGCCCGCATCACCTCGTACATGTATTTTTGTTTTTCCAGAAACATCACCATGAATGACAAGCCGATCAGTGACTTGCTGATCACTCGGATCACGAGGATTTAAACGTGCATTGAGATGAATTACAGCATTACCCTGTGCCGCATAAACAGTTCCTTTCCCATTTCCAATATGGAGAGTCTGATATTTTCCTTCAGATTCCGAAGGTGCAAAATCAATAGCACTATTTACAAGACTTACAGAAGAAATGCATGAATCCACACATCCTGAATCTAGAGTCCCCAAATTCCTCTGTGCACTTCTTTTTAGAATCCACTGTGAATTATTAGCCAAGTCTAATTTTGCATAAGAATTTTTATCAACGCGAACACCGCCTGTAACAATAGAATTATCAACTGAAACCAATATGTTCGAATCATTCTCAGCTTTTAATAACAAGTCACCAGCAAGAGTTGTTTTATTTTCTAATGAAACACGACCACCAGAATTATTACCATAGATAGCTATACCATTTGCAACTTCAAAATCAGTTTTTTTCAACGAAACTGTCCCTGTTATGCCTATAGGTGTATTCTCCTGTTTGGATACAGCGCTCCGCTTAGCAACGCCTGTTTGCGCAGTTTCTAGATTCTGACTTCGATTTTGTTGACTCGCTTCCTTCTGTGTTCCCCCATCAAAATATATGCCGTAGACTCCGTCGCCTTCCACTTTAACAGTAGAAAACTCGATATTTACGTAATTCATAGTAGGACGAACGTCAGAAGATCTCCTTCTCCTAGAAGAGCCGGTCTCAACCACATTATCATCAGACTTTATAATCCACAAAGCATGAGCATCAGTAACAACATTTCCGTTCTTAAAATCAACAGAAGCATTATCACTCAACAGAAAAGCTGCACGCTCAAAGTTATCTACAGAATCTAACTTACCCTGTCCTTTTTTCGCAGTAATATTAACTTTGTCTAACTCAACGCTTCCCCCAGCTTCTGACCTCACAGCCACACCCTTTTCCAAAGTAATAGCCCCAGAGTCCATAAACACCTTACCAGCCTGACTTACCAAACCAGCCACAGCCAAGTCCCCCGTCACGTTAATTCTCATATCCTTTAAATTAACAGATGATCCAGAACCCGCCAAAGCGCCCACATAATGCGCATTAACTGATCCACCAGTCATCATAACCTTTCCACCATTTTGAGCTTCAAGCCCAATTACAGAAGATGTAATTGTTGAGTTTTTTTCCAAAACAACTTTTGCATTGTCTTCTGCAAGAACAGCACTCACAGCCTGTAATTTAGTAAGATCAACATTGCTTTTGTTATCATCCTCCCCCATAATTGTAGCATTCTCTAACTTAATAACTGTATTTTCATTCCGTGCATGCATAGAATGTTGAGTTTTATTCTTTGCTTTCAGTGTAAGACTTGTCACTGTATGTGATTTACCATCACTACACAAATAAGTAGTCCGTGATCCCTTCTCTCCATTATTCATATCATCACATGTAGAAGAAATCGCTTCCTTACCAATACTATTAGGCGGAACAATACGTCCAACAGATCCATTAGGAGGTGTAGAAGATTTCTCAGAAGAAGGCTTTATGGAAGCTGCTGATTTTATAGATGGAAGCTTATTCGATATAGTATGCCCAGATGATACAGAAATCCCATCTGTCGATATCACTGAAACCCTATCTGGATCAGATCTCCCAAGTGAATTAGCTCCTGAAGGTATTAAATTTAACGAACTTCTACCTCTAGATGAAGGAGATGAATTGGACGAAACAGTATATACGTTATGCCCAGATGTCTCAGATCTTGCAGGATTAGTAGATGCCCTCTCCTCAGATACAGTAGGAGTAACAGGAGACGTAGTAGAAGAAGGAAGAGACGGTATAGTTTCAGATGTTCTAGCCTTCCCCTGATCAGTAGATGCGCCCCCCTCAGATACAGCAGCAACAGAAGACGTAGCAGAAGAAGGAAGAGACGTCACAGCTTCAGATGTTCTACCCACCCCCTGATCAGTAGATGTGCCCTCCTCAGATACAGCAGCAACAGAAGACGTAGCAGAAGAAGGAAGAGACGTCACAGCTTCAGATATTCCAGCCCCCCCCTGCACAGCAGTTCCCCCCCCCTCAGATATAGTAGAAGGAACAGAAGGTGTAGTAGAAGAAGGAACAGACGTTACAACTTCAGATGTTCTATCTCCCCCCTGATCAGTAGATGCGCCCCCCTCAGATACAGTAGAAGCAACAGGAGACGGAGTAGGAATAGACATTACAGCTTCAGATGCTTCACTCTCTACATCATAGTATCCTTCATATCCACCGTCTGTATGACCTTCATCACCTGTCTCAGTTCTATGAATTCCAGAATTCACACCAACTGTATCAGAATCACCGTAACCTACTATAGTATATCCTACTTCATTTGCATTCTGTCTAGGATCTTCACTTCCATCAACAGCAAGAAGATAAATACCTGTACTTCCATCACTTGTTACCAGTTCTTCATCATAACTGAAAGTTCCCCCCAGAGTATAAGGATTCGGTTCTCTTCTTTCACTCCCATCAACAGTCTCTTCAGTTGTCAGGGTATGTAGAGAAGGAGATAAAGGATCTGATATTGTAGAGGGCTCATTTCCAGCCTCTTCATGACTTACATCACCTGTATCAGATCTCCCTAAAGCGCCTGCTCTTGAGTTAACACCAGAGGCGCCTGCAGGAACAACATCTCTTGTACCAGCGGCTTCCTTTTCTTCTCCGCTAACCTCAAAATTATCAAAATACTCAAAATTAGAAACTGTATTAAATAAACGAGGAACAGCCCATGTGTATTCCGCTAAGACTATTTCTGATGCCAAAGGAGGTTCTGCCTTAGTACCATTTGCAGCTTCTATTTTACTTTCTAACCGGTAATCCCAAATCTGTTTACTTTTTACCAATTTATTATCGAAATATTTCATCTTCGAAGGAGTCGTTGGACCGTAAGCACGAAGGATATACTGATAAGGTGAACCGCCTATTGTAACATACGCATCATTCAGCGTAAAAGAATCTTTCCTAGCCTCGCCATAAACCTGAATAATTGAAATACTCTGAGGTTTATAACCTTGAGCACTCTGATCTTGTTGATCATCACCATTTTGTCTAATTGGAAGCACATGCACCTTAGTTTGACCAGAAACATCACCATGAATTAAAAGCCTATCAGATAGTTGAGAATCCTCTGATGCATCAGCCGGCACAAATGCACCGAAATAAATATGAGAATCCCCAGAAGCGGTGTAAACTGTGCCCTCTCCATTTCCTATGCGAAGCATTTGATAACTATAATTTTGTAAATTAGCACCATTTTGTAAAGGCAAAAACGAAATAGTAGAATTGTCAAGTTTTACAAATGAAATACATGAATCCTCGCAATTCCCATTATTATGCTTCGCAAATCTACTTTTCGTTAAATGCCACTTTGATTCATTGAACAAAAAAAGCTTACCCTGAGAACCTTTTTCAACATAAGCTTCACCTCTAACTATAGAATCATTAACAAAAACCGACACCTCAGAAGTAGATAGAGCTTGTAAGAATGAATTACCAGAAACATTCGATGTGTTATCTATAAGGACAGAGCCTCTCATATGATTACCTACAATGGCTGTACCATCTGGCACATTAAGAGTAGTTTTTTGCAAAAGAACTAAAGACTCCTTATTTTGTAATTGGGCACTTTTTATTTGGCTCTGTTCTGAATCATCGGATTGATTATCAAGATATACGCCTATAGACCTTTCGCCACTCAAGTTAATAGTTGAAGATTTTACAGAAGCCCTAATCCTAAAATCCACTTCATCGGTTCTTTCATCGGTTCTTTCTGCATCGGTTCCTGTCCTTGTCTTTTGTCCTAAAATTTTGGGTATAAGATAGTTAGCATAGCCCAAAGAAGAAAGAAACTCGACACTGGGTTCATCTATTTCAATACGCTTCACTGTTGTATTACAATTTCTTGCATCATTTTTAGAATCTTCAGCATCATTGTCAAAGGCCCATATACCAACAGAATTTGAATGACTAATGTTTCCATTTTTAAAGGAAATAAAACCTATATCTGTAGATAAAAAGCTACTCAATTGCTGTGCTGCAGCGTTAGGTTGCTGTCCTGCAACGTTAGGTTTACTTCCATTGATTGTAATACTAACACTATCTAGTTGAATGATTCCTCCGTTTTCTGCCACAACTACAGTTCCACCTGTCGGTACAATAACCTTCCCCAATTTCATGTCTATTACTGATCCAGTGCTAGCACGCAAACCAGTTGCATCATCTAAAATAGATTCCTCTTCACTACCTCCCTCCCCCTGTTGGCCCGACACATTAATCTCTGTATTACGCAACAGAATAAGTGATTCATTCACAGCCTCAGCACCCATAATTGCATTATGGATTTTCCCTTTTTCCATAACGATCCTTCCACCATATGAAGCGTAAAGCCCAGTGTCAAAATCACGAATCCATGAGCTTTCCAATTTAATCACTCCATCTTCTGATGCAAATACAGCGCTCCCATACTGCGGCGTTGTATCCTCCTTAACACCTGAACTAGGTTGATTCCTAAGAGATGAAGAGTACAATTTAATAATCGTCTGTTTAGTAGTTTTTGCTGATCCTTCAACAACATTTCTTTTATTAAAATCAACCATTCCCGCTGCTACAGCATTAGCACCCTCCTTCTTCACCATAACCGTACTATACTTCATTGAGTGTTCTTTTCTATCACTACAAACAATAGGTGATAAAGGCTCAAAAAAACTTTTATAACTCGCTACATTACATGCATTGGCAGCAACACCACCAGGAACAGCACCAGGAACAGCACCAGGAACAGCACCAGGAACAGCACCAGGAACAGCACCATTCGCTATAGAAGCATCAACACCTTGTAAAAGGAAAAGAGCACTCGCTGTCAGTGCGTACAAACGTGTACGCTTTTTAAATACATTGATCATATGTCAAACTTTCTAAATAATGTTGCAAAAACACTAGAATTAAGTGAAAATGAGGTAAGTAAACGATTTGTAACATATGTTAGTCAACTTTACAACATAGTGTTATTTATCAGTGCGTCATTTTGTGCATAAAGATGCCTAAGTTAAGGTTTTTAATTGCACAAACCCTTGTAATATTAGATAAAAGGATAAAATCACGATGATAAAATATATGAAATGGATGACTTCTGTTTTACTGGTTGCAATTAGTTTTGCAACGATTTTGTGGACGCATACGAGTATTGCAAATACGAGTACCCAGACAAATATAACAATTGATCATGTTTCAGGCACGACTTCTGTTCCCACTTCTCCGCAAAAGGTTGTTGTGTTTGATCTTGCCTCGCTAGATAATATGAATCGCCTTGGTATCCAAGCAGTTATCGGCCTTCCTGAAGGAAAAAAACCTTCCTATCTGCAACAATTTGACGATGCAAAATATGAAAGAATTGGAACCGTTTTTGAGCCAGATTATGAAAAAATTGCCACTCTTCAACCCAATTTGATTATTATTTCCTCCAGAACTCAAGCAAAATATAAAGACTTATCCAAAATAGCCCCAACAATTGATCTAACCGTAGAAAACGAAAATTCTCTTGAAGATATAAAACGAAATGTGTCTATCCTTGGAAAAATTTTTGGTAAAACACAAGAAGCAGAAAAGGAAATTGCAAAAATCAATGAAGCTTTTGCTGAAGTCCGTAAAAATACCCAAGGAAAAGGCACCGGGCTCATACTCATGACCTCTGGTGGAAAAATCAGTGCTTTCGGACCAAAATCACGTTTCGATATTTTTCACTCCGCTTTTGGAATTGCCCCTGCAACCGATAAACTTACCGTGCAAAAACATGGACAACTCATTTCTCCTGAATTCATTCTTGAAACCAATCCTGATTGGTTGTTAGTAATTGATCGCGATGCAGCCATTGGACGGGAAGGACAATCCGCAGCACAATTGCTCAACAATGAGCTTGTTCACCGCACAACAGCAAGCAAACAAAACCAAATTATTTATTTGGACTCTTGGAGTTGGTATCGTGCAAATGGTGGTTTAACAGCACTCATTGAAACCGCACAGCAGATCAATGAAGCCTTTACAAAGAGCAAATAAGCGCACGAAAGAGCTTGCTTGCTATATAAATAAAATTTAAAAGCAGAGGTTGTTTATTAAGCAGTCTTTGCTTTTTGTATATTTTGTTAGAAAATGATTTAACGTGAAGAATTACTGGATAACCATAACACTTCTAATTTTCCTGTCTATCCTCAGCATTTTTGTTGGTTATTCTGATGTCACACCTTCTAACCTTTTTGCAGCCGATCCCCATGCGTGGCTTATTTTTTGGCAAACACGTCTTCCTCGTACCATTGCAATCCTTTTAGTAGGCGCAGCACTTGCACTTTCAGGCATGATTATGCAACTATTAACACGCAATCGCTTTGTCGAACCATCAACCACTGGAACCATTGAATCTGCTTCCCTTGGCATTCTTTTTATTATGATTTTTTGGCCCGATATTCCTGTTTTAGGAAAAATGGTCGTTGCGACAATTTTTGCCATGGTAGGCACTTTACTTTTTATGTTTTTATTGCGACGCATTCCTCTAAAATCTGCTCTCATTGTACCCCTTACAGGGATTATGCTAAGCTATATTATTGGCTCTTTAACCAATGCCATTGCAGATTATGAAATGTTACTTCCTTCTCTTCAAGCTTACTTATTTGGCAGTTTTTCGATGGTTCTTGAAGGAAAATATGAACTCTTATGGCTATCTCTTCCCCTTTGTATTCTGGCCTATTGTACTGCTGATCGCTTTACGGTTGCAAGTTTGGGAGAAGATTTAACCAATAACCTTGGATTGAATTATCGTGTTGTCATGTTTTTTGGTCTTTTTATTGTCGCCTCAATCACTGCTGTTGTTGTGTGTACCATTGGCCGTATTCCTTTTGTTGGGTTGATTATTCCAAATATTGTTTCAAGTTTCATGGGAGATAATATGCGCTATACCGCTCCTTGGGTGGCCATCAGCGGTGCAGGATTGGTCTTGATTTGTGATCTTTTAGGACGAATCATTCATCCCTCTCTTGAAATTCCCATCAGCACCATAATGGGTGTAATCGGTAGTTTTATTTTTATGATACTGCTTTTACGCTGGAGAAAGCGTCTTGGATAGAAGAAGAAAAACAATATGTGTACTAACAACACTTATCATCATAGCATGCACTGTCATTAGTCTTTACATGACGTGGAATATCAATGTTTATACATGGAAATTTCGTCTTACAAAACTTTCCTCTCTACTTCTTATTGCCTATGCAATAAGCGTTTCCACGGTTTTATTTCAAACAATCGTTAATAACCGTCTTCTTACTCCTTCAATTATGGGATTTGATCAGCTTTATATTTTAATAAAGACTGCCCTAATGTATTTTGTAGGCTCTCTTTCTTTGCCCTTTTTGAATGAAGAAGGACAGCTTGTTCTTGAAGCCCTCATTCTTATCCTTTTTTCAATAAGCCTTTTTCGCTGGCTCTTTTCAGGAAGCCTAAAAGGACTTCATTTGACGCTTTTAATCGGTGTTGTTTTAGGCGGATTTTTTTTCAGTTTACGGATGTTTATGCAATTGCAACTAAATCCAGACCAAATGATGAATTTAACCGATATTATGTTTGCAAATTTTAATAAATTCAATACACCATTAATAAGCTTTGCCACAATCATTGTCTTCATTGTGAGTCTGATTGGATGGCATTCCCGTCATCTTCTTGATATTTTGGCTTTGGGACGTGAAAATGCTCTTAATCTTGGCGTTAATTACCACAAAAGTGCGACAGCTGTCCTTATTTTTGTTTCCATTCTCGTATCCATTTCCACCGCATTAGTAGGCCCCGTCACCTTTTTTGGACTGTTAGTTGCCAACCTTTCCTATGAACTTTCTCCTCAAGCAAAACACAGTATTGTTGTTCCAATTGCAATATTATTGGCTATTATTTGTCTGGTGGGGGGACAATTTATTTTAGAACAAATTTTTCATATGGCAGGGCGTTTAAGTTTTATCATTGAGTTTTGTGGGGGAATTGTTTTCTTAATGTTACTGATGAAGGGAAAACTAAAATGATTGAGATCAATCATCTTTCCAAGGCTTACGGAACACGATTGATTATCGATAATTTATGCCTTCATCTTCCAAAAGGGGGGATTATTTCTCTTATTGGGCCCAATGGTTCGGGAAAGTCAACTCTTTTAATGCTGATAAGACGTCTTTTGCCACACCATAATGGTACAATTCATATCGACGGCTTTAATATTGATAAAATGCCCCACGATATTTTGGCTCAAAAACTCTCAATTCTGCGTCAAGAAAATCCTTTGTCTTTTCGCTTAACCGTGTACGATTTAGTAAGTTTCGGACGCTATCCTTATTCAAAAGGCTGGTATACACATGAAGATAAACAATTTATCGACAGTGCGCTACGCTATCTCGGCTTACAAGATTTAAAAGACCGTTTTTTAGATGAACTTTCTGGCGGTCAGCGTCAACGCGCTTTTATAGCCATGGTTATCTGCCAAGACACTGATTATCTTCTTTTAGATGAACCATTAAATAATCTGGATATGAAACATGCGGTTTCTATGATGAAGCAATTACGCCGCACAGCTGATGAATTGAAAAAAACCATTCTTATTGTTATGCACGATATTAATTTTGCCTCATCTTACTCAGATATGATTGTTGCATTGAAAAATGGGAAAGCGGCCTATTGTGGGACTCCAAAAGAAATTATGCAACCAGAAATTCTTAAAGACATTTATGATGTCGATATTCAAATCAAAACAATTAATGACATCCCTATCGCTCTTTATTATCGATAATCATAAAGATTTTTTGCGCTTGCATGCACTATAGAATCTACTAGGGATAGTAAAATTGGCTTATTGGGGAATAGTTTAATGGTAGAACAGCGGACTTTGACTTCGTCAATCTTGGTTCGAATCCAAGTTCCCCAGCCCGTATTTAATGATTGTAGCTTGTCATCGGGTTTTGTATAATTTGAAAGCAGATTTTGCATCAATTTATTTTTTTCAAAGGATCTTCAAAAACTTTCAAGGGTTATTTAAAATCCCTTTAATGCATATTTTCTCTTCCTCTAAAAATTGCAATTTGAGATGATAAGCTCTTGAGCCGGTGCGGATTCTTTGAACCACATGTATAAGATGTGCCAACCTCTTTTATCTTAAATTGGCTAAAGATTTTTCGGATCTGAGACACATCATTGAGAGAGAAGAATTTTTCTCTTGCGCAAGCAAAGCAAACATTGTCTGGTAATCCTCTCGCAAATAAATCCTTTCCATAGTAATACACGTATATCTGGCTCTGTTTATGGGAAAGCCTTATCTAATAGCTATAAACCTATCTAAAGAGAGAATTCAAAAAAGAAAGCCGAGCCAAATGATATGACGCGGCTTTCAGATATTGATTATAAGATTCAAATGAATCATCCACAATGGAGTAATAAATTCATATATACAAAACGTATCATATTGCAAGTGCTCTATTTAGAAATATGAAAACTTATCAAAAGAAACGTAAATAATCGCTATGATTTTGATATCATTCATTAGCATTATAGAATCTATAAACGCTTGGTAACTTTATCAATCCAATCAAAAGAAAATGCATCTTAAATGAATGTCTTCTCAATAAGGCTTTCATAAGTATCTTTTCATTTTGCACTCAAATGTAACTTCTTTGCAAATTAACCAGCTCAAATTTGAGTTGGCAAAATTAACCAATCCAATTTTGGAGGCGTTATCTTTAGAATAGCCATCTTTAAACATTATAGCTTTTGACTCAAAATTGAATAAAATCCCATACCTTAGATGTTACAATGGTTTTGAATTTTGCTGCCTCATTTTTTTCAATAGGTGCCTCCAAAATTTGGGGAGCACTCATTTGGTTTCATATTTTTAAACTGTAACTTTTAAACGTTTTTTCTCACTTGCTTGCGTTATATCATTAAAAGGCTTTCAATTTCATAAGACATAACATTGTGATTTTCATTCTATATTGTGATGATAGTATCTATATAATGCCTGCCTATCATTTACTAACTTTTTAGTAAGTGTTTTTAAAAATGATCTTGTCTTTAAATCCTTTTATGCAATCTTTATGAACTAAATCTATAAGCTTATGATAGTTTCAAACGATTATTCCTTTTAAGGTTACACTCAAATAAAGAGCAAAACACATCCATTCTTAAACGTATACAATTTATGTTATCGATAATTCCAAACGACTGAAATTTAAAACAATGTGATTTGTGCTATAATAAAAACGTATCATAAAATTTATGACCTGTTATGAATGATAACCGCTTTTCATTTCATTTGAATGCACCTATGCGTTATAGTATTTGCATCATGATTTGCTTTTTATAGTCTATACATCCATGGCAATCTTATATAAAAAATGATCAATTCAAACATGCATAAAAGTAGGGCTTCTTAAGTGGATTCATATAAAATAGTTGTACTTAATATATTGATTTTATTAGTTTTTATGTACAATACCTTTTTAACTTCATAAAGATATCAATTTCCTTGTAAAGAATATTCCTCCCATTCCAATAAAAGACTCAATATAAGTGCGATGAGGGATAGCTTCTATGATTTTACAAGTACTGATCGCTGGCCATGCAATAACGCCGACTGATGTCCAAGCCAATTAGACCGCCTGTGGAAACAGGCAGGTTGTGGGGCTGAATATAGTGGAACAGCACCGAACGGATAAGCCACGCGTCGTAAGTAAGCCTCTTAGCTTGCATAGCTTATAGGTTTTGGAAACAGACAATTATTATAATTCAGGTATTATAATTCAGACAATTAAAGATCAGATCTCAAGCTTTTTAATCCAGTGGACAAACACGAATAATATGTCCGTCTGGATCTTTGATTAGGAAGGTACGTCCAAATACATCAGTATACGGTTCCTTCAAAACATTTATCTCAACAGTGGTTTGCTCTTTCCATTCCGCATAGAGCTTATCTACGTCCTCTCCAGTAGGCAACATAATGCCGATTTCTGAAAAACGAAGTGCATTTGCCTCAGGCGTATCGCCCCCAGACCAGAGAGCAAAGAGAGCATCCCCCGAAGAAGCAAATGCAACATAGCGTGGCGAGGTAAACACAGGTTCTTTCTTGAAGATGAATTTGTAAAAAGCCGTAGAATACTCTATGTTTGAGACGTATACCAACTGTAGGTTTGGGGTAACAGGATAAGTAGGGATATTACTCATAAATTCTCCATGATTTAGTAGTAACTGCCTGACATGATACACCTATATTAGGGAATATTCCAAAAAGAGTTTATGATGCCTCCGTTCGCGGTGTGTTCTATTTGTATGTTTTTACTCGCTTATTGCTATATGCTAAAATATCGAGGACGCCCCTACTGGGATTATAATGATATCCCTATCGCTCTTTATTATCGATAATCTAAAGATTTTTTGCACTTGCCTACACTATAGAATCTGCTAGAAATGGTAAAATTGGCTTATTGGGGAATAGTTTAATGGTAGAACAGCGGACTCTGACTCCGTCAATCTTGGTTCGAATCCAAGTTCCCCAGCCAGTTTGTATGTAGCTTGCCTGTAGCTTGCCAGCGGGTGTAGCTTGTGTAGCTTGCCAGCGGGTTTTGTATATTTTGCCACTAGGTTTTGTACCAATTTATTTTTTCTCAAAGGGTCTTCAAATGCTTTTCAAAGGGTATTTAAAGCTCTCTTTAACGCATTTTTCTGCTCCTATTTTTCC
>NZ_JBHIRW010000023.1:0-1940 GCF_042197445.1 Bartonella sp. AA1HLJMS
TTTTCCTACCTTTTTATTGTTGTCGTTATTAGTACTTATAAGGTTTCCAAGCGCTTCGATATTTCGTGGTGGCGGGCGGCGTTTTATTGTATTTGTGGTGTTTCCCTCTTTTTGAAGGAAGTGCTGTTTTATTGCATTTTAGGAGTCGTCCTTTTTTTAGCTCTTTGGGGGATGGAGAATATGGACATACCATGGGGTCTCCTGTCCTTGATAGGGATCGTGTTTGCTGCACTGTTGGAGTGGTTCTTGATTTTGCATATGAGGGGGCGGCGAGATGGGGTGGTGACGCGTTGTTTGTGGTTATTGAAGGGGGTGGTGTTTTGCGCCGTTGTTGGAGCGACCTTTTTTTGTTTGCGTTTGGGAGCAGAGAATCTAGGGTTGAGCAGGCTTTGGTTCGCGAAGGATTGGGTGTTTTTCATCATTTGTGGATTGATCCTTCCTGTTGTTTCTGTGGGAGCAAGACGTGCGCGTTTGAAAGCGGAGGCGTTTTTAAAGAGAGTGGGGTTTATGGGGCATTACAGATAACGTCGAGGGAATGATTGTTCAAAAGAACAGCGATAGCGATAAGTTTGGGGATCAAACCAAAGCCCTATTTTGCCTTCAAAATCACCAGAACGTTGTTTGGCAATATTCATAATGACACCTGGGCGTTTGGCTAAATCTGCTTTTTCTTGTGCGAGAGAGGCGGCAAAGATTTTATCTTCCAACGGTCGATTGCGCCAAATGGTGATGATGTTAAAGGCATTGGCGCCAATCTCTGAGGCGCCTTTAATGTCTTCTGTGCTGGGGATATCTTTATCCAGACCGCTTTTACGGGCATGGGCGACAAGGTGAATATGCACACTGTTTAAAACAGCCCAATCAACCATTTTATAAACGGCTTGTTCTTGTCTTGCATAATCATCAGAGGCAATGCCAAGCCGCATCAAACTGTCGATGATAAATTGATCGCAGCCATAGCGCGCACGACAATAGTCAAAGACTTCAAGCAAGGTGTCAACGCTTGATTTGCCAACATGTTCATAAAGAATAAGCCCTTCGTCTAAAAAATGAAGAATCCGTTCAATCGTCTCTTTTGTAGGCTGTTCTAAGCCGCCCGTTTGTTTGGTTAAACGGCGAAGCGATTGTTCTCCTTTCATTTCTAGAGACGCTAAGCAAAGGCGACTCTTTTGTGCAATCCAATGGGGAATACAGTCTGATAATAATTGGCTTTTACCTGCACCACTCGCACCGCTCCAGAGCGTTAATTCTGCTGGGCGGAAATGCAATTTGTCCTTCAGTTTAGGATAGGGAACCGTATAACCAAGATGTTTTTCAGGCTCTGGCCAAAAAAGCCCAATCACTTGATCTTTATAGTCTGAGGCGCGCCGTAAACCTTCTGGTGCAAAGCTTTGTGCTGAGGAAAAGGCGGCTTTTATGGTGGCTTTATCGATCCCTGCGGTTAAACAGTCATTGGCATCTTTAAGGGGTAAACGGACACGGTAGCAACGGTGGCGTCCAAGCCTGCTGGCAATCTCACGGGCTGCTTCTTCTCCGGGCGGATCCATATCGGTGGCTAAAAAAATCGTTTCAAAAGATTCTAAATGATCAAATTCATTTTCAATCCAGTTGTGTTTTCCTCCACTGCCTCCTCCAAAGGGAACAGAAACCGCCGGATATCCATAGGCGGCTAAGGATAGCGCATCAATTTCTCCTTCAGTGATAACAATGGTACGGTTTGTTGAAGAAAGAATGGGAAATGGCGCCTGTGTGGAGGCGTGGTTGGTTGAGGCGGTGTTTTGGGATGCCTTTGTGGAGGTGGGGTTGATTGAGGGTACCTGCTGAGGTGTGTTTTGGGGCGCCTGTGTGGAGGTGGGGTTGATTGAGGTGGTGTTTTGGGGCGCCTGTGTGGAGGCGTGGTTGGTTGAGGCGGTGTTTTGGGGCGCCTTTGTGGAGGCGTG
>NZ_JBHIRW010000023.1:2040-26492 GCF_042197445.1 Bartonella sp. AA1HLJMS
GTTGGTTGAGGGTACCTGCTGAGGTGTGTGTTGGAATGCTTGCTGGGGCGCCTGTGTGGAGGGGTGGTTGGTTGAGGGTACCTGCTGAGGTGTGTGTTGGAATGCTTGCTGGGGCGCCTGTGTGGAGGGGTGGTTGGTTGAGGCGGTGTTTTGGGGTGCCTGTGTAGAGGTGAGGTTGGTTGAGGGTACCTGCTGAGGTGTGTGTTGGAATGCTTGCTGAGGTGCCTGTTGGAGCGCCTGCGTGGAGGTGTGGTTTGTGGGGTAAAGAGCTTGCCAACCAAATAAAATCGGTTCACATTGGGAGGCTGTTGGTTTGGTTTTTGCTCCCGTTTGTGCAAGCCGTTCTTTGACTAAAGCAAGGGTGCCGTCGGGTTTATAAAAGGGGAAAATGATTTTTTTGCCATTTTCTCCTATGCGGTAACGCTTTATAATTTCTAGAGGAATGCGGCGTTCTTCGTGGAGATAGGTTTTTACAAGATTCTGCGGGCTCTGCCCTGTAGGAACCGGTGGACGGCGATAGGAACGATGGGGCGCCATAAAGGGTTTGGGGCGTGTCAGATTGAGAGTCGCGCGTGCTTCTTCTAAGGCTTGAGAAAGGCTAATGCCTTTGACTTCACACCAAAGGTCTAAAAGATCTCCTCCAGTGCTTTCTGCAAAATCATACCAAAGTCCTGCTTTACTACCACTCAAGCAAATCGATAAACTTTGACCAGCTTCACCACGTGTGTTGCCTACAATCCAATTGTTGCCTCGTTTGTGCCCTTGGGGAAGAAGCATTTCTGCTATTTTATCGGCTTGTGAGATAAGTTTTTGTTTGATTTCAAAAATTGTGCTCATGGTCATTCGTGATATTATTTTCGTTTTTCTCAAGATGTGAGAAGTGAGGACTCTGTTTTTGCTGTTCTCACCGTTTGATCTGATCGTAAAGTCTCGTGGTGCTATGGGGCTTGCCAGTTTACTTGAGAGCTTCTTTGCCGCTCTTTTCTTGCCAATGGTCGCGAAACTTCTTGGCTTGCCAATGGGCTTGGCTCTCACTCAAGCCTTCTGAAATGGCTGTGTTAATGTTTGTTTGCCAAGAGCATGGGAAGTGGCGCCTTGGGAAAAGGAGGAAGGTGGAAAGGAGGAAGGATGC
Source organism: Bartonella sp. AA1HLJMS (assembly GCF_042197445.1). Taxonomy (NCBI): domain Bacteria; kingdom Pseudomonadati; phylum Pseudomonadota; class Alphaproteobacteria; order Hyphomicrobiales; family Bartonellaceae; genus Bartonella; species Bartonella sp. AA1HLJMS. The sequence continues at coordinate 3,173 of NZ_JBHIRW010000023.1, forward strand.
AAGAAGGTGGGGTGGATGTCTGAGAGTGTGGTGCATGCTGGGGTCCTGTTTTGGGATACCTTGTTGGGGCATGAGTTGGGGTGCCTGTGTGGGAGGGGTGGTTTGTTGCCAAAGAGTTTGCTTTTCATTGAGTTTTTTTTGCAGCTGCTCTGTTGATGTCTGTTTGCCAAGAGCATGGGAAGTGGCGCCTTGGGAAAAGGAGGAAGGCGGAAAGGAGGAAGGGGGTGAAAGAAGGGTGGGGTGGATATGTCTGAGAGAGGGTGGTGCATGCTAGAGTCCTGTTTTGGGATACCTTGTTGGGGCATGTGTTGGGGTGCCTGTGAGGGTCTTTTGCGTGGGGAAAACGCTTTTGTGATGAGAGAAAAATGGTCGATGTTGACTCGTTTTACGGTGTGAAGAGCTTATTTCATTGTTGTTTTGCCGCATTTTGTTTTGTTCTGTGTTGTTTTGTCCGATGCTGTTGTGGTGTTGAAGCATTTTTGTCCCCGCGCTTGCTTGAAAAATACGTTGTTTGTGTGATGTCAAAAATTGTCGCTATAGTTGATCAAACTGCGGTAAAGCGTGTCATTGTTCTCAGAGGTAAAAGATGAGGAGCTCCTTTGTTTTTGCTGTTCTTGCCGTTCGATCTCACGGCGAAACCAGTTGCGCCATGTGGCTTGCCAGTCTACTTTGAGAGCTTCTTTGCCGCCTTTGGCTTGCCAATAGTCGCGAAACTTCTTTTCTTGCCAATGGGCTTGGCTTTCACTCAAGCCTTCTGAAACTGCCGCCTTGATGTCTGCTTGCCAATGCTCAGGAAGACGATGCCCTTTGGCAACTGAGGTTGTGGTTTTTTTGTTGGAAGAAGGAGGGACGGAGGCAGGAAGATTGCTGGGGGGAAGAGTGGTGGCGGATTTTGTTTTTTCCCCCGTGACAATTTGCGCGATAGGGGCGGGAGTGAACTCGGCTTGGGGAGCGTTTAAAGGGGAGGCGTTTTTTTGCTCCGCTTCTGCTTGGGCAGGCAAAGGGAGAGGTGAATCAAGAGCCGATAAGGGTGATGGATGATCGCTTTGTTCAAAGTTCTCTTCGCAGGAAAAACAAGGTTCTGTCTCATCAAACAAAATTTTCTTTTCTAAAACACCGTAAGGTGTTTCCTTTTCTTCTGCCTTTTGAGCTTTTGAGTTTTGTTCACCATCTTTTGTGCGCTCGTTAAGCAGTTGTTGCATCTCAGTATTGATTTTCTTGCGTTTTTTTGCCGAAGAACGACCCGCAAAGGATTTTTGTTCAAGCAATTTTTCACGCTCTTGAAAAACATTTTCGCAACGCTTGTTCCATAACCCATTGGCTAAATTTAAAATCTTGCCCTCTTGGATGAGCATCTCTAAAACATTAACAAAAGTTCGCTTGTCACAACCACAAAGACGCGCTAAACGTTCTTTCGATATTTCTAAAGGTCGGCCACGGGCATACATTTCATTGAGAAGAATCGTATAGATTCCAATTTCGTGTGCGCGCATCCCACGTACACCTCCTAGAAAGTCATTTTGATACCAACAAACATATGGAAGCCTAGACGATTCATAATGAGGAGTTTCTTGTTGATTAGCGTGTTTCATACTGCAATCTACTTTCTTCTTTTTTATACATTTTTATTGATGATAAAAGCTCAAATAAGGATTTAACTTGTGTTGCTTTTGGCTCTGTTCGATGATGACTAGAGGCTTCTTTACGATGCTTATAAATGATTGGCTGTGCTTGAAGCGCATGCAAACTTACGATTTAAGATTGCGGTGATGGAAAAAATAAAGAATACCACACATTCTCAACGTACTTGCTTTTGGGCAGAAGCTTTGGAGGTGGTCTTTTATATCCGGTAGGGTGGTTAAAGTGTTTTTATGATCTAAAAATAAAAAAATTTCCCCCTAAAAAGTAAAATTTGTTTCCTTAATTTTATCCTTTTTAGAGGATAATGCAAGCCCGTTTTATAAAAAGGACGTGTTTTTTTAAAAAGACGCGCTATATGGTGAAATTATGAATATCAATGGTTGGCGTCAAAGATTAAGAATCGCTTTGGAAAAAAGTGGGCGGTCAAAAAGATCTATCTCCCTCGCTGCCGGTAAAGGCGCGGGGTACCTTCATTCTATTCTTGCTGAAGGAAAAGAACCAACAATCGAATCTCTCTCGCGAATTTGTCACGAAATTAATATCAGTATGAATTATATTCTTTACGGGAAAGGGGCTAGCCCTGAAGATAAAGAATTTATAGAGCTTATTTCGAAACTCTCTCCGCAAGAGAGACAGGCGATTTTGACTCTTTTGCGGCGACCAATTGACGAAGCTTCAAAATAACTTCCTTCTGTGCTTTTGAGTCAAGGCGACTCCAGTGTTTTATTAATATTATGTCACTCATTTTATCTCTCCTGTGTGTTTATAATTGCAATTTTGTAAGAACAAATAGAGAACAACAAAGGGGCATGAGAGGAACAAAGAATAATAGATTTTTCTTTACATATGTCATTTGAACCCCGTAGATATTTAAAATATATCTTTTATGAAGGATAAAATGGTTGACATCTCTCCTATAGAGGAGATAAGACTAACGCTATATTTAGTCTTGTCAAGACAAGGCTATGCTTTATCAACTATCTAAAGGGGGAAATCATGAAAAATATTTCATTCGTTAAAGAGGATGAAATCATTGTCGTTTTATGCGAAGAGGAAAATCCTTGTACTTATGAAGGACCAATCGACGAAATCGAAGAAGTGCTCGAACTGATTGAAGAATGTGAAACTGTTTATAGAGTTTTACGACTCGATCTGACAACTTCTCATGCTGAAGATGTTACGGAACAAATCGCTGATTTTTATGTCGAAAATCATGAAATAAATGAAGAAAATACACAATTGCAGCCCTTCATTTTGAATAGTGAAGCTTATCATGCTTGTTTAAATGAAAGAGCGGCTTGCGATTATGAAGATAATCTCTATGGCTCTTATGAAAAACAGCATCGTTTACGCCCATGTGATGTCTTGACAGATTATTGGTGGTAAACATGCCAAGTTATCTCAAGACTTCTTATCAAGGGTTTCCACTTTATTATGCTGGCAACACGCGAAATTTAATCAGACTCGAACCACAAAAACACAACGCTATACATTTTATATCGCAAGAGGTGGCTCAGTCTATGGCAAAAAAATTGGAGGAAGAATATTGCCGCCATGATTTTTCCGTCGTGCAGTAGCAGGGTTGAAAAAAGAAGCCGCAATGATGGGCCCAAGTGCTTTTTCATTGCGGTGACAATGGTGTGCGTTATGCTTTCGTTCTTGGGGGGGGACGACTTAGGGGAGCCGCTTGGGGGAGAGCTTTGCGGGGATTTTCTTAGCCGATATGGAAAGGAGGGCATGAAGAAAAGAGCCCTATATATGGGGAATTGCGGACGCTTGTGTGTGGGGGGCAGTTGCCGGCTGGTTCATTGGGGGGGTAAGGCAATGAAGGGGCAGCGGGTTATCCAGTGGGGTTGGAGTGATATGAAAGCATGCTGGAGAACAAAAATGAAGGCTTAGGGGGAAGGAGTAGAGTGTTGAGGGAGGGGGGAAAAAGTAGAGGGCTTGGAGCGCAGGGAGTGCAAAGAGCTTGGATATGAATGTGAAAGCATGTTGGGAAATGAGGGAAGGTGTTTGAGAGGGAAGAAGAGGAAGGCGCTATGGGGCGCGGTTCTGACCGTTTTTGTATTGAGCCTTAGGGGGCAATGATGGGCGAGAGGTTTTTTTATCGGGGAGAAAATATCACGCGTTATGCTTTCGTCTAGGGGTGCGCCGCTTGGGAGGGGCTTAACCGATATGGAAAAGGAGGGGATGAGAAACTTGTGGGGAGGGGGATGTTGAGGGGGGCGTTTCCAAAAGCTTTTGTGATTTCAGCAGCACAATATTTAAGGATGCTGTCATTCTTAGTGGGGAATGCATCTTAAAAGATATGAATGTTTCAAAGAGAATATGTTGCAAAAAAAGCACCTTAAAGAAGGGGAGAAATACTATGCCAATCATTATCGATTGTATTCAAGGAACAGAAGAATGGCAGAAAGTGCGTAATGGTTTGATTACGGCTTCTTTGTTTGAGATGGTTATGGCGCAAAAAAAACATGGGCAAAAAACGTCACGCTATCAGAGTGTGATGATGAAATTGGCGGGAGAAAGAATTACAGGAAAAACCGTTGATGAAGGAACAACGCTTTCTATGCGACGTGGGACTGAATTAGAACCAAGCGCGCGACAGCTTTATGGGAAACTGACACATACAGAACCTGAATGTATTGGCTTTGTTTTGGCAGATGACCGCAGACAAGGATTTTCTCCCGATGCTTTTATTGGAAAAAATGGATTGTTGGAAATTAAAACAAAAAAACCTGAAATTTTAATTCCTCATTTCATGCAAAAGGGCTTTCCAGCAGAACATAAAGCACAATGTCAAGGAGGGTTATGGATTTCTCAACGCGAATGGGTGGATTTAATGCTCTATTGGCCGGATATGCCTCCTTTGATTAAACGAGCTTATCGTGATGAAGCATATATTTGCAAGCTTGAAAATGAAATTAGCCGTTTTAATGAGGCTTTGGAGAAGATGGTACAGCAAATTAAATCGGTTGAGACAGGTTTTCATATAAGAACAGAAATTGCTTTGAAGGAGGGAGAAAGCGGGGAGTTTGGAGCGCATGCAAGACGTATGCTGGAGGGCAAAACAAGAATGAGACGTAAGAGGGGAAGAAGGGGATCTTGTGTAGCGTTGAGGAGAGGCAAAGTTCTATAAAAAGGAAAGAGCAGAGGGGGAAAAGAGCAAAGCATATGTTGGAAGAGGGTGCCAAATAAGGGGGCGCAAAGAGTGCAGGGAGCACAAAGAGCTTGGTCATGAATGTGAAAGGCATGGTGGGAAAATGTGGGAAGAAAGGGTGCTTGGAGCGCATGCAAGGCGGCGCGGTATGCTGGAGGGGAAAACGAGAATGGGGAGTAAGGCTAAGTGTTCAGAGATATGGAGGCTGTGATTTTGGGTGCTTTTGTGGTGAGTGCTGGGGGGGAGCCGCAATGAAAGGGCTGAGTTGCTTTTTCATTGCTGTGACAATGGTGTATGTTATGCTTTCGTTCTTGGGGGGAGAGAGCTTTGCGGGGGCTTGGGAGATTTTCTTAGCCGATATGGAAAAGGGGGAGATACGCGGCTTTGGGAAGAGAAATGTTGGAGCGGGATGAGGAGGAAATGGTGGGGATGAAGGGGGCAGGTCGTTATCCTGTGACTTGGAGTGACACGAAAGCATGCTAGAGAACAAAAATGAGGTTTAGGGGAAGGGAAGCAGCAGTACAGACAGGTTCCAACCTATAAAAAGGCACGTTCAAGGAGGAAAAGAGCTGGTTTTTGTGTTGGAGGAGGGTGCAAGCAAAGAGCGCAAAGAGTGCAGGGAGCGCAAAGAGCTTGGTCATGAATGTGAAAGGCATGGTGGGAAAATGGGGAAAGAAAGGGTGCTTGGAGCGCATGCAAGGCGGCGCGGCATGCTGGAGGGGAAAACGAGAATGGGGAGTAAGGCCAAGTTGTTTAGAGATATGGTGGTGTGATTTTGGGTGCTTTTGTGGTGAGTGTTGGGGGGGAGCCGCAATGAAAGGGCTGAGTTGCTTTTTCATTGCTGTGACAATGGTGTACGTTATGCTTTCGTTCTTGGGGGGAGAGAGCTTTGCGGGGGCTTGGGGGATTTTTTTTAGCCGATATGGGAAAAGGATGTAGGGGCATGAGAAAAAGTCTGTGTGGAGTCAAGTGGGCTTGTTGGGGAAAAGATTGGGGGGCAGGTTGTGGAAAAAAATAGAGGGGTGGAGGAAACGGGAGAATAAGAAAAGAACGGATAGAGACATTATAATCTCTATGTTTTTCTACACTACCTTGTTATAGAAAATCAAAAATTACCACACCTTGTGAATTCACTGTGGGACTGATCTTAAAGCTCTTCAAAAGCACTGATCAATAGATACTTCTCCATATAACTTTGATAAATGATATTAGTATGATCCCGAAGATAAATGCACCAATATTTACCAAATATCCTTTTATACTGATGAAAATTAATAACCCTATACTTATTATTCCTAGTGGTATATTCCACGTAAAAAACGAAATTATATAACACATTATAGGTATTATTCCACAAATAATGAAAATTACATTCATGATACTACCAATTACATGCTCGGTATTATCTTGTCGTCTGTTCTCTTGCTTTCTACTAATTTCAGAAGCCTTGTCATTATCTTTAAAAGTTTTATGATAGAACTGATTGTAAGCAGCTCTCTTTTGAGGATCTTTAAGAACTTCATAGGCTTCACAAATTTTTCTGAATTTTTGTTCTGCTTCGGTACTAGAATTATGATCAGGGTGGTATTGCAGAGCTAATTTACGAAAAGCAGATTTTATCTGTTTATCGTTGCATGCGTAGCTTACACCAAGAATTCCATAATAATCGTCTTCATTTACTATCATTAAATACAGCTACTTTGTGTATTGCTCTTATTTTATAAGATCGTTTAATTGATCTCTTTTGAATGTATCGACATGTGTTATTTTTATGTTAGAAATATGGTGAAAATTGTATTGAGTGGCATGGCTGTACTTGGGGCTATTGTCTCTAAATGAGAGGAGATACAGTTCAAAACGCTTAAAAATGCAGGGTGTTTTTAATATTTTAGAAATATTTTTTACAAAAATAGATTAAAAGAGAGACGATAAATCAAATGTAAAAGGGACGGCAATAATAGCCAAGGTTGTCATTATTGTAAATAAACAGGCAGAAACCTTAAATCTAAAACGCCAAAGTAAACTTATGGGAACAGACATTATCGTTGTTATTACGAATGCTACGATAAACCATTGCAGGAATAAGTTCATTATATTAATTTCATTATTAAAATGATTTTGATTAAGACGATTTTGTTTTAGTTCTTCCTCTGAAACACAATCGATAATAGAAACGCCATAATAAACAGGAAATTTTCCACCTAGACAAGCGCTAACAGAAAATTGTTCAAGCTCTAATCATTCTCTTTCGCGTTCTTTTTCTAATAGCTTCTTTTTTATTTTCTGTCTTATATATTCTTTTGAAATACAATTGATCGGAGAAGTACTTCCAACAAAAAGACCATCTGTTGTACATCCACTCGTTGTATGATGCGTAAATAAAACAGCGCTTATTACGATAGCGAAGAAAATAAAGTGTTTAAACATAAGGTATTTATTGTCGTTTGTTTCTGATGAGCTTTTATAAGTCATTTCTGTTAAATAAATCAATATGTGTTATTTTTGTGTTGGTAAAATACAACAAATTGTATGATAACGTTACTGTACTTTGGCACTCTGTATCTAAAGGTGGCGATAGATAGTTCAAAACGCTTGAAAATACAGGGGACCCTTTGAGAAGCACTTTTCATAAAGTTATGGAATGAATAGATCAAAGTTTATGGTAATTTTGTATACTCTATGATAACTTTGTATAAGATCTCAATTTCATGATCAAGTTTCTCAAGTTCTTTCTTGTTTTTAGCTATACGCTCTTGATATGTCTCTATGTGTTTCATAAGGTTTGAGAGATCTGTATGCTCATGAGAGTGTTTTGCTTCATTCACATGTCGCATTGCATCTATTTCTAATTCTATAAGGGTGCACAGAGTATTAAATACATGATGTCGTTTTTTGATTATATTCTGCCATTTTTTTATTATATTGACATGTTTTTCATAGAGCGGTTGCGATAACTGCTGCTTGTTTTCCAAAAAAAATGTTTTTTCTATCCAGAGAATTTGGTAGAATTTTTCTTCCCACCAGCGACTTCCATTAACAAGGAAAATGCGGAAGAATCTCTCTCTTTCTGTAATTTCTTTTGAAGAGAACACTTCATTCGAATGAGTATATCCCTTTGAAGAATAAAAAAGATGCATTGTTAAAAGAGCGATAATTAAGACGCTTCTCGATAAAGACTGTTTAATTAACATTGTTTTTATACCCTCTTTGTGCCTGATTATAGTCATTGTGAGGGGGGCTTAATGGTTCTTTAGAAGTATTTTGAAAGGCGTTTTATGATCCGTTTAAAGATTTTTTAAATACTGCTTCCATTTTTCAAAAGTGCTATATCTTACGGGCGGTTTTACATTTTCTTTGGGCATCATGGCAAGGTATACCTCTCTAGCCATAACGCACATTGTTGCTGTGTTTCTAAAACGAGTGAGTTCATTGCCTATTATGAGCAGCTCTGTCTGGAGAGTTTGTTCTTTTCGACTAATGCCATTAGGGGAATCCAAAAATTTTTCTGCGTACGCAAACATTGGATCATCAAAGTTTGTTTCAAACTTTGCTTGGAAGAAAATATTTTCTATATAATCCCAATTTTTCCTGTATTTCATCCCGTTAGCTTTAAAATCCTTCAGTCTTGTTGGTAAGTCGTTAAAGGTAAGTGTGGGCATCGTTTTATCACCTTGCCATAAATCAAAAAAACGTCCACAAAAAACAAGCAATATGTGATAATGTTTAAAAATATTGAATTCTGGAGGATTACTGGGCAATGTTATTAAATGCCTCCAAAATTGACTTTTGTCATGGGGTATGTCTACAGTCCATTCCATATACGCTTTTAAATATTCTACCTCTTTTTTTGCTTTTTCTAATTTCTGAGAATATGCTAAAGGAGTGTAATTTTCATGGACATATTTTTGGTAAAGCCTATCGTATTCAGCGAGATCGCTTACTTGAGTACAACCCAATAATATGAATACAGAAAAAAACGTTATAAATATTATGACGTACGTTCTGAATAATAATTTCATCATTTTAACTTTTAATGATTATCATGAATATTTAATTGATTTCTGTTAAATAAATCAATATGTGTTATTTTTGTGTTGAAAATATACGTAAAAACGTATTTAATAAAAATGGTTATAATGATCATAATGTGTCTAAATAAAGGTGTGGTACTGGCTAAAACCCCGCATATGTGGGGTTTTAGCTTATTGGAGGAGATATGACAGCAGAAAATATGCAGAATATATAAGAGGATCTGTAGCCAAAATGGTTGTCCTAGGGTGGGGAGAGTAGGCAATATCCAAAATACTCCAAATGAAATATACTTGTTGTTGTACATTCACGCACTTGTTTTAATAAAGATATCTCGCTCTAAGCTCATTTCACAGCCATTTTATGCCGGCGTTCATAAATTTCATACTGGCGCCTGTGAATAATATCGTGAGGGGTATAACGGTCAAGCCCCGTAGATTATAAAGTCCGTAGATTATACCCCCCCAGAGATTATAAACATTGCGCACCCTATTTTTACTTTATGAAAAAGTAAGTTGGTACTATTGGGGGGGGGCCGTTGCCAAAATTGCGGCATGGGCTGTAGCTCTTGAGACGATTCATAATCTCGTTTACTGGGAGGCTTTTTAAGAAGAGATATGCTTTTCTTGGAAAGTTTCTCGCCATACGGATCTTTCTGCTTGTGAAGTGTAAGCGAAGAGGGGTGATTAATTTCAATAGAACAGAGGGAGAGAGCTTTTCGCTCTTGGGGCTCTTATGCAAGACGAATAACGCTATCCGTATCAATCAAAGTATTCGTATAAAAAAGATGCGTGTTGAAAGAGGGAGGCTTAGAGCACGTGGAAAACCATAGTGTATAAAATTGGTAATGAGGGATCTTCTTTGAAAAGGCAGGCTCTCAATTTTCTGCCATATGGGATGCCTGTCATATGGGATGTTTGCCATATGGGAGCGTGGGGTGCTTAGTGAAAGCTTTATTGAGGGGATTTTATCACTGTTTGTTTTTTGCTTTTGGTAAGGGGTGGGGAGAATGGGAAAGGCGTTGAGAGGAGGTTCTGGAAATGGCTCTGTTAGATCTGTTGTAAATGACGAATAGGATCGATGAAGCTTATTCTAATTTTTACAGGGAATACTTGTGTTGCTTGAGGTGGATAGAGAGGCTGGAAAGATAAGATTATTCGTTTTGGGGCGGATAAAGGTATCAATGGGATATGTTTAAACAATGAGTTTATAATAATTCATTATTGAGATTTAATTTGAATTTCAATGAGAGCCCGAAATAGTGTGAGATGTTCTTATTTCAACCCTTCTTATTCAGACGCTCTTATATTGAATCAAGTAAAATCGTTTGTTTGCATATTACAAACAGGGTGAGCTTGTGGGGAAAAATATTCAAGAAATAAAATATTGAAAAAATAAAAATGCCTATACCGTCTCAAGTGCCAAGAGTTGTTGCAATAGTGAGGCTTGGTAAAGAGAAGGAGTAAAGGGGGACAATCTTACAGAAATGAAAGAGAGGGAGAGGCAAGGAAAGGGGAGGGGCAAGGAAAGAGAGGGGAGGCAAGGGGTGGGGGGATATTCTTTGGGGGGCGGTCAATTTCAAAAGCCGTTCGCAAAGCATTTTAGAGATTAAGCGTGGCATTGAGGCTATTGATTTTGAAGCCATTGATTTTGAGGCTACTGATTTTGAGGCTATTGAAGCGCATGGTTTAAAGGATGGAGGATTTGATGAAGCCGATGAAGGTTGGGGAAAAGATTTAGGCTTATAGGGAAGACTTATAAGGGCAAGAAGAGAGAGGCAAAAGAAGAATAAAATGGTGCTGCGAGAGAGGATTGAACTCTCGACCTCTCCCTTACCAAGGGAGTGCTCTACCACTGAGCTACCGCAGCCCTTTTCAATCTTTGCGCTGTCTTGTGCCATATTGTCAGAAAATAGGCAAGAGAACATTTGTATATTCTTGCAAGAAAACGTATCTTATGTCATGACATATGTTTCTTATATGCTTAAATATTTAAGGTTATGAGTTGCTTGGATAGAAGCTCAACACTGTTTAAAAGGTTGCGCAATGACACAAATGCATCAAAAACAAAAACAAAATGAAATTAATCATCAAGATGAAAAAGCAAAACGACGTCAAGAAAGATTGGCACAACAATTGCGTCAAAACCTGAAACGTCGAAAAGAGCAAAGCCGAAAAAGAGCACAACCAGAGCTCTAAAATGCAAAAAGCTCTAAAATGCAAAAAAATGTTTTTTAGTAAATTTTTGCAACCAAACTTCTCAATAATTTGTTCTCATAGTTAGAATGCGTTCTAAAACGATTAATAAAGCATAACTTCCCGAAGGGGGACAATCCTTTGGAAGGGCAGGCACAAAGGAAAAGAGGGAAAACACGATGGATTCTATTCAAATTGTTGGGGGAAAAAAACTTCAAGGAACAATTCCTATATCTGGGGCAAAAAATGCTGCATTGCCTCTTATGATTGCGGCGCTGCTGACAGAAGAAACGCTCACTTTAGAAAATATTCCGCATCTGGCCGATGTTGAATTGCTTATTCGTATTCTCAATAATCATGGTGTTGGATATGCCGTTGATGGACAAGAGTTTAACGATGAGTGTGTGAATTCAAGAACAATTCATTTTACGGCGCAAAAAATAGCCACAACACGGGCACCATATGAACTGGTGAAAAAAATGCGTGCAAGCTTTTGGGTTATCGGACCTCTGCTTGCACGATGCGCAGAGGCTTATGTTTCGCTTCCTGGAGGATGCGCTATTGGAACAAGACCTGTCGATTTTATCCTTGAGGGACTTAAAACTTTAGGCGCACAGATTACTATCGAAAATGGATATGTTCATGCAAAAGCGCTAAAGGGGTTAAAAGGTGCTCACTATCGTTTCCCTAAAGTCACTGTTGGTGGAACCCATGTGCTGCTGATGGCGGCGACAATGGCAAAGGGAACAACCACTCTTGAGAATGCAGCTTGTGAGCCAGAAGTGACAAACCTTATTCGAACCCTGAATGCTATGGGGGCTCAAATAACCGGTGAAGGAACAACAACGCTTACAATTGAAGGGGTTAAAAAACTCAACGGTGCTAGAGTACGCGTTATTGCTGATCGAATCGAAGCGGGAACATATGCAATGGCTGTTGCTATGACGGGAGGAGATGTCTTTCTTAAAAATGCAAATCCTAATCATCTCACAAAAGTGCTTAAGGTGCTCCAAAAAACAGGACTCGAGATTCAAATAGAACCTCAAGGAATTCATATTAAGCGAAATCCAAAGAACACCAAAATTATGCCCGTTGATATTAAAACAGGACCTTATCCTGCTTTTCCAACTGATCTCCAAGCGCAATTCATGGCGCTCATGACACGGGCTGAAGGAATCGCGCATATTACAGAGACGGTTTTCGAAAATCGTTTTATGCATGTTCAAGAACTCAATCGCTTAGGGGCACAGATAAAGCTTGATGGGCAGACGGCAACTGTCTATGGAACAGAGAATTTGCAAGGGGCTCCTGTCATGGCGACGGATTTGCGTGCTTCTGTTTCTCTTGTGATTGCAGCATTGGCAGCAAAGGGAGAAACAATCGTCAATCGTGTTTATCATCTTGATCGTGGATTTGAGAGATTAGAAGAAAAATTGGCTCGTTGTGGCGCAAAAATCCAACGTATCACAGTGTAAAGCTTTCAAAGTGTAAACCTGTTAAAGATATGCTGAATGCTTTGCGCTGTGGTTGAGGGGGGCGATTGCTTGGGGGCGTTTTAACACAATGTTTGCTTGTTGGGAGGGGCTGGGCTTGGGGGGCTGGGCTTGGGGCGCTGGGCTTGGCTGGTGCATTTTTAATGGTTTACTCTCTTGCTTGTGGAATTTTGGAGCCGTACATTCTTGATGATTTTCTCAATAGTTCTTTCAAATCTCCATCTTTCAAGGGTATGGCTTTTGTGGCTGCTGTTTTCTTTTCGGAATGGTTTTTCTTTCGTGTAAAGTTTTGCTTCTCTCACTCTTGAGGAGGCTCGTGATTATTGTCTAAGTTTCGTTCATGGCGCTCATGACGCGGGGTTGAGGGAAGCGCGTGAAATTACAGAGACGGTTTTCGAAAATCGTTTTATGCATGTTCAAGAACTCAATCGCTTGAGGGCACAGATAAAGCTTGATGGGCGAGAGGGCAACCGTCTCGTGGAACAGAGAATTTGCAAGGGGGGCCTCATCATGGCGACGGATTTGCGTGCTTGTTGTTTCTCTTGTGATTGCAGCCCTCTTACTCTTGTTACATTGGCAGCAAAGGGGGAAACAATCGTCAATCGTGTTTATCATCTTGATCGTGGATTTGAGAGATTAGAAGAAAAATTGGCTCGTTGTGGTGCAAAAATCCAACGCATCACAGTGTAAATCTGTAAGATGTCTCTCAAAAATGGCTTTGGGAGGGGGTGATATGTTGTTAGGTGTGCTTTTGGGAGGTGTGATCTCAAAAATAAAGGGTTATTAGTCCTCTCAATAAACGTGGGTTTTATTTCATGGTTTTGGAGTTTTTACGAGCGGGCATAAAAGTTTGAGAGGCGGGGGTGGAGCTCATAAAATAAAGACTGTTTTTAAATTTTATTGCTAATTTCATGAAATTACTTTATTGGTAAGAGAATGTTTTGGTCGTCTACGCAGCGATCAACAGGGAATGAAAGACCCTAAACTTGAGACACGTATTTATCCAGCTTTATGGATATCCCGGATTTCCGGGAGCTTTTGTTATGTCCAGGTGCTCTCTAGCACTAAAAGCAAAAGGCTGAGTCAAGTTTCAGCTCTTTCAACTCCCGGAATACCAATGCGAGGGCGCTCGCAACCGGCAGGGGAGCTTGAAGTGAAAGCTAAAAATCCACACTTTAACGACATTTCGATAGGCAGAAAAATTCGCTTTAAAAGAACAATGATCGGAATGTCGCAAAAGCAATTAGGCAGTCAGTTAGGTGTGACTTTTCAACAAATCCAAAAATATGAAAAAGGCTCTAATCGTATAGGAGCTGGGCGTTTACAAGAAATTGCTGATATTCTCAATGTTCCCATTTCTTTTTTCTACTCCGATCTCTCGACAAAAGAAAATGCCTTGTATTGCTGTGATGAAGGGATCGCAAGTAAAGAAGAGCACATCCTTTTGAAAAGTTTTAGAGAGCTCAAACCTCAAAAACAGAAAGCAATTTTGTGTTTGATTGTCTCATGAGATAAAAACACTGTTTTAATTTTTATTGCTGGTCTCCAGAAATTATTTTATGAACAAGCACCAAGGTTCTCGTCGTATAGTGTGGTTGAATGGTGGAACCCAAAGCCTGAAAATCCAAGATGAAACATTAGCCTGCTTTATAAGTATCGCGAGATTCCGGGAGTTTTTGCTATGTCCAGGTGCTCTCTAGCACTAAAAGCAAAAAAGCTGACTGAACTCAGTGTTTTTGACTCCCGGAATACGCATAAGAGGCGCTCGCAACCGGCAGGGGAGCTTGAAGTGAAAGCTAAAAATCCACACTTTAACGATATTTCGATAGGCAGAAAAATTCGCTTTAAAAGAACAATGCTGGGAATGTCGCAAAAGAAATTAGGTAGCCAGTTAGGGGCGACTTTTCAACAAATCCAAAAATATGAAAAAGGCTCTAATCGTATAGGGGGCGGGGCGTTTACAGGAAATTGCTGATATTCTCAATGTTCCCATTTCTTTTTTCTACTCCGATCTCTCAACAAAAGAAAATGCCTTGTATTGCTGTGATGAAGGGATCGCAAGTAAAGAAGAGCACATTCTTTTGAAAAGTTTTAGAGAGCTCAAACCTCAAAAACAGAAGGCAATTTTGTGTTTGATTTCCTCCCGCTCTACGCTCTAAAGGATGCATATTCCTGACTTAAGGGCTGCTCTGTAAACAGTCCGGCTTCTGTTGGCGGGGTTTTGACCTACTCCTGACCCATTCATGTGGTTCACTTTAAAAAGGGCGTTACAGGGCAAGCCATGCCCATTTATTACACACTCTAAAAACACTTAATATGGAAAGTTTTACATGCCTTATATCACGGCTCTAAACAACAAGGTTTTACGGCACAACATGATAAACCGCGCTTTTTTTTCAGTGAACACTAATGCGTATTGTTATTGGTTTTTTTTTCTGTTAAGAAGCATATACAGTGTCGTAAAAGAGTTAAGTAAGAAATTTAAATAGCGCGTGAAGCATCAAAGAAACTTTGGAAAAATTCTTGAAAAATTAGTTTAGGGGAGCTTTTTATAAAAGCCCGTCTTAGAAAGGCAGATAAGTCTTTCATCTTAAGATGGTTTGCTTTACGTTTCAAAACTTGATAAAAATTCAAAAATTTCGAAAAAATAGGAAGAGAAGCTTTTTCTGGTATGCAGGGGGGAAAATGGTCAATAAATTAGACAAAAAACAGATTATATTTTTAGCATTGCCACTCATCTTTTCAATCATTGTAGCTTTTTTGGTCAATATAACCATCAATAACATTACAGAAAATGGAACGACGCCTGATGCTTATTGGTTTGTAAGATCAAAGCCACTGGATATTTTAATCCTTATTGCATTTTCATGTTCTTCATTCATCTTATTACAAAAAAGGCATATCAGAAAAAATATCACTATTTCGTCCATGATCATCTTTGGTTTGTTTGCAACTTATTATAGTGCAAATGAATATATCAGACTTAGTCCCTATGTAGGTCAAGATAATATGACATGGGCGGATGTTCTTCCTTTCTTTGATAGGATGGTTTTATGGGGTGTTGTTATTGGCGTTATTATCCTTGGTTACACGATAAAACTATCATTACCTAAAGCTTCACCTTTGAAAATTTCAAAAAATACGATCTTTGGTGGTGTTCAATGGATGAGTATGAAACGCCTTGAAAAGATTTTTCCTCGTGATGGCGAAGTCGTCATAGGAGAGCGCTATAGAGTCGACAAAGATATTGTTAAAGATGTCCCTTTTAATCCTAAAGACAAAACAACATGGGGAAAAGGTGGTCGCCAGCCATTGTTGACATATAAACTCAATTTTGATTCAACCCATATGTTATTTTTTGCTGGTTCTGGTAGTTATAAAACAACCAGTAATGTTATTCCAACTTGTCTCAAATATTCCGGTCCACTGGTCGTTTTTGACCCTTCAACTGAAGTCGCTCCAATGGTAAAAAAAACAAGGCAGCTGTCAAACAGAAAAGTATACGTTCTTGATCCTCATGGTTCTTCAACGGAAACTTTTAATCCTTTAGATTGGCTGTTAGATGAAAATCTACCCCTTTATGAAAGAGAAGCGGGGTTGGTTGAAGTTGCTAGACTCCTTCTTTCTGAAAACGACAAATCAACTTCGACTGATCAATTTTTTGTATTACAGGCACATAATTTGTTAACAGGACTACTTGCGCATATTGTCTTTTCTGATGAATACACATTAAAGGAAAAAAACTTAAAAACCCTTCATACGATCATGTCAATGCCAGAACCATCCGTGATTGGAAAATTGCAATCTATACGATCAAATTCTCCATCCCAATTTATTCGTGAAACCCTTGGGGTGTTTACAAATATGGCTGAACAAACTTTCTCAGATGTCTATTCTACTGCTGCAAAAGATATACAATGGCTTTCACTCTCTAACTATGCAAACCTTATCAGTGGTCATGATTTTAAAACTACCGATATAACAAAGGGAAATATTGATATTTTTCTAAATATCCCCTCAAAAATTTTAAAATCTTATCCAGGTGTTGGGCGTGTCCTTGTTGGCTCTTTTCTCAGAGCTATGGAAGCCGCTAATGGTAATTATACAAAAAGAGCGCTCTTTATTTTAGATAATGCTGATCTTTTAGGATATATGAACATTTTAGAAGAAGCACGTGATCATGGACGCAAATATGGTATATCTCTCATGCTTTTTTACAAGTCTGTAGATCAAATAGAACACTATTTCGGTTCGTCAGGCGTTATGACATGGTTTGAAAATTGTGCTTTTGTAAGCTATGCCGCAATAAAAGATATTAAAACTGCTGAAAATATATCTAAGGCATGTGGTCAAATGACCATTGAAGTGAAAGATTCAAGCAAACCTCTAGGAGGATTCCATACAAGAGGGACAGAAAATATAAACACCCAGCATAGACCTTTAATATATCCACATGAAATAACACAAGAAATGCGAAAAGACGAACAGATTATTCTTATGCAAGGGCAACCACCTGTTCGTTGTGGACGCTCTATCTATTTTAGACGTAAGGATTTAACAGCTCTTACTAATGAAAATAGCTTTTCTTCTTAATAAAGCACTTGTTTTTAGTTAAAATGAATAAAGTATTGTTGTATTTTTGGATGATATAATTAGAGATAAATCATTTTTATAATACATATTTTATAATATAGTGGCTTGAAAATGGGGGAGATCATGAGCGATCTTTCTGCTAAGAATACAAACACCAAAAAAATTAAGACATAAAAAGAGTATCTTATCAATTATAATGCGTGGGGTGTTCAAGATAATACGTAGAATATTGGCTGTGATAGTTAAAAGGTTGCTTTACGCAATCTTCCTTATTTTATTATTCATTCGTAAACCAGTTTTTGCCTTCTTAAACTTCTTTGCTGGTGGCTTGGCTTTATTCCTATTTTTCTTTTTTGGGGATACACAGCGAGAGTTGCACCCTATGAACACCAAACAGCAATGGTCATTGGTGGTATCATCATGATATTTCTTTGCTTGTTTGCTCATGATGCCTATGAACGGTTTTTACTACGTCTAGCATTTCCTGATTATGATCTTATACTTATTTCAATAAATAGAGCTCACTTCGTTCATACATAATTTAATCAAAAATGAGAGGTTATCTGCCTCTTATAAAAATACAAATAAAGACTGTTTTAAATTTTATTGCTAATTTCATGAAATTGCTTTATACCTTAAAGGGTAACTTTGGTCGTATACGCAACGACCAAGAGGGATTCAAAACCCCTAAAGTTCAGTACATAAGATTAGCCTACTCTTGTGGGTATCCCAGGATTCCGGGAGTTTTTGCCATGTCCAGGTGCGATGAGCACTAAAAGCAAAAAAAGCTGACTGAACTCAGTACTTTCAGACTCCCAGAATACGCATAAGAGGCGCTCGCAACCGGCAGGGGAGCTTGACGTGCAAACTAAAAATCCACACTTTAACGATATTTCGATAGGCAGAAAAATTCGCTTTAAAAGAGCAATGCTGGGAATGCCGCAAAAGAAATTAGGTAGCCAGTTAGGTGTGACTTTTCAACAAATCCAAAAATATGAAAAAGGCTCTAATCGTATAGGAGCTGGGCGTTTACAGGAAATTGCTGATATTCTCAATGTTCCCATTTCTTTTTTCTATACGGATCTCTCAACAAAAGACAATGTCTTGTATTGCTGTGATGAAAGGATTTCAAGTAAAGAAGAGCACATTCTTTTGAAAAGTTTTAGAGAGCTCAAACCTAAAAAGCAGAAAGCAATTTTAAGATTAAATTTTCGTTAGAATTAAAAAAAGATTAAAGAGGCTCTTGCTAAATAATAAATTATTATATAAAGCTTTTTCTAGAGAAGGGGGTTAACATTTCTCCTCCCCCCCCCCCCCGCAGAAATGTCCAAATAAAACCTCCTTCTCATCGTTTTAAAAATCACGAAAATTTTTATCCTTTATCTTTTATCCTTTTAAAAAGAGTGACTTATTTGTGCTAGAAAAGTTTCTGTATTAGGCAAATTGGAGGGCGGGGTGTTTTTAGTAGGGATTTGGGAAGGGCTAGAAAAGTCGTCTTGCCAAATAGAGTTCTCAAAAGAAAATCTTGGAAAGAAACTATCAAAGGGGTGGCTTAAAAGAAGCTACCAAAAATCCGGAACTTCAGGCTTTAAATGAGGACCAATCCGTACCGCCGAGACCTTTTCTGCTAAACCGGTGCGATCTGAAATCTCAACCGCTAAACCACAAAGGGTGGCAGGACCACATGCCGGTTCAAAACGATCTTGCTTCGTCTTATAAAGAAAACGGTGTAAGGGTTCTTCTTTATCCATTCCAAGAGATGAATTATAATCTCCACACATGCCTGCATCTGTTAAATAGGCGCTCCCACCTTCTAAGATCTGCGCGTCAGCCGTGGGAATATGCGTATGTGTGCCAACGATAACACTCACACGACCATCAAGAAAATGGCCAAAACATTGCTTCTCGCTTGTCGTTTCTGCGTGAAAGTCAAAAATAATCGTATCGGCTTGCTCCATCAACGAACAGGCAAGCAGAATATTTTCCGCTGTTTCAAATGGATCTTCTACTTTACACGGCATAAAAACGTTGCCCAACAGATTGGCGACAAGAACACGGGCGCCATTTTTTGCCGTAAAAACACCAGAACCTTTTCCAGGAGTTTCTTTCGAAAAATTGGCAGGGCGTAAAAAACGATCACTCTCATGGGCATACTGCAATGCTTCTTTGTGAGAAAAAGCATGATTACCTGTGGTGACAACATCAACACCGGTTATCAAAAGATCTTGATACGTTTCTTGTGTGAGACCAAAACCACCAGAGGCATTTTCACCATTTACCACAACAAAATCAAGCTGCCATTTCTCAATCAGTTGAGGAAGGTGTTCAAAAACAGCTTTACAGCCTGTGCTACCAACAATGTCACCTAAAAATAAAAAACGCATAGGCGCTTTAATCACACTTTAACATTTTAAGAAACCTTTTTCTGTAAAAATTCCTTGTACCTGTAGATCGTGTTCTGCTGCGGGAATAGAAGAAACCTCCTGACATGAAAATCCTATGCCCCATAATATCATTTGATGCCCTTGTTTTTCAAGAGCTGCAACAGCACGGTCATAGTATCCTCCTCCATAGCCAAGACGGTGACAGTGACGATCAAACGCAGAAAGCGGAACAATAATATTATTGGGGACAACAACGCTATTGTCTGCACTGGGACCAAAGGTGCCAAAACGCATGGGCTCTAAAATCGTGCTGGGCGAAAATGCACGGAAAATCATGGTGGTGGAATCAAGAACTGCTGGTAAGGCTAAATGCCCACCGCGTAACGCTACAGCATCCAGTAAAGGACGCGGGTCAATTTCCGATTTAATGGGCCAATAGCCTGCTAAAATGAGGCGTGAAAAATCGGTTCCCTTCTTTTCAAGGTATTCAATAAAGTGGCAACAAGCACGCTGCGAAAAGAGTGCACGCTCTTCTGTTAAAAGAGCATCACGACGCGATAAACCGTTTTTGCGTTGCTGTGTGCGAAGGGATGAAGCAGATTCATAGAGGGGATTATTTGTCATTGTCTCGTCAATTGTTTTATAAGATGCTGGTATTTTATCCATTGTTGGCGTTTTGTAAATCTCTGTTAGGACAAGAGCTGTGCTCATGAAAAAAAAAGCATGAAAAAAAGTGTGTGCTCTTTAGGGGGTATTTTGGTGCGACAAGCCGCTTTTGCGTTGCTGTGTGCGAAGGGGTGAAGCAGATTCACAGAGGGGATTATTTGTCATTGTCTCGTCAATTGTTTTATAAGATGCTGGTATTTTATCCATTGTTGGCGTTTTGTAAATCTCTGTTAGGACAAGAGCTGTGCTCATGAAAAAAAAAGCATGAAAAAAAGTGTGTGCTCTTTAGGGGGTATCTTGGTGCAACAAGCCGCTTTTGCGTTGCTTGCGTGCGAAGGGGTGAAGCAGATTCACAGAGGGGATTATTTTGTCAGTGCTGTCTGTTTTATAAAATAAAGCCTATCGTAATTTTTATTTCTTGAAAAGAGAGTATCGTCATTGGTCTTATGTAAAAGGACGCTCTCAATTTTAGCTGGAAAAATTTGATGTAAAAAAGTTATATAAATAAAGGGTGATCCACAACAGCCGATGGAAAAAGCTGATCCCGGGAACCTATACAAATAGGTGGGCGCCATATGAAAAAGCCCACGGGCTTGATCAGGGACAGCTCCCTTGGAGATCATTAAGGTCTCAGGAATACGTTATTTCCTGTCGAGAAGCGCAGAACACCCTCCTTAATATAAAACAATTTCAGAGTTTCTGCTAGGGATAAAATAACCTCGCTCTCTTCTTTTTCATAAAGTATTTCAGGAGAGTTTTTATAACCTTGCTGGTGGTTGCTCGAAATGGCTGTATGATGGATGGCTTATTCAAAGTAAAAAAGCAAAAAATATGAGTGGGGGTGGGTGATTGAGTGACGCAGAACGGTTTATTGGCAATGGCTTGATTAGCTCTTTTGCGACAATGCTTGATTTTTATGTTTCGGGGGTAATGCTTGGAGGAGTTTTGAAAGGAATATTTCTTATTCAAGGATGTTGGTTGAATTGGTGTTGCACCTTTGAAGTTTTTGCTTTGTGAAGCCATATTTCAGGGCTGTTTTATCAACTTTGAGGGGTGGAGGAGAGCCGATACGGTATGTGCTGCTATATGGTTGAAGCTCATAAATAAAAAACAGACGGTGATAGTTTATTAGAGGCGCTAAGCGATGTTTTAAGCTTTTTTCAAAAAGTATTTTTTGAGGATCGTGTTTACAATTTTTTTTATCCATGATGGAAGGTGTGAAAAGAAGAAACGGCTGAAGAGGACTTAGGCGTGAAGCCCGTATGCTTGCTATGAGAAGAAATTCTGTAAGGGGCATATTGGCAGTGTTTGGAAGATGCCTTCAATACAAAAAAGGTCCAAATTCAAAAAAAGGCACTGTCAATTGTGTGGGGGGGGGGTGATGGTGTGGTTATAAGCAGGGGCAGTTTATTGAGTGGAATGTGAAACAGGTTTTTGCCGTCTTATCTAGGTTTGAAAGGATGCCGTAAAGTGTCTTGTTCTTGAATGGTTTTAAAGAGCTTGGGGTGATTGTTCGTCTAACAGAGCTTGCACGCGCTTTTGAATCCTGCGCATTTGTGGAGTGTAATCCAATGCTGTTTCATCAATCTTAAGAGCCAAGTTTTGAACGCTCTGTTGCTTCCATGGTAATGGCTAAGTTTCAAAAAAAGACACTGTCAATTGGGGGGGGGTGGTTATAAGCAGGGGCAGTTTATTGAGTGGAATGTGAAGCCGGCTTGCGTCTTATCTAGGTTTGAAAGGATGCCGTAAAGTGTCTTGTTCTTGAATGGTTTTAAAGAGCTTGGGGTGATTGTTCGTCTAACAGAGCTTGCACGCGCTTTTGAATCCTGCGCATTTGTGGATAGTAATCCAATGCTGTTTCATAAGCTTTAAGAGCAAGTTTTGGACGCTCCGTTGCTTCCATGACAACGCCAAGTTCAAAAAAAGCACTATAATTGCGCGGCTCAAGTTCAAGAGCATGGTTGAGATCAAGCAGGGCAAGTTTGAAATCGTTCAGTTGAATGTGAATCCAAGCGCGTCTTATCCAAGCTTCAGAATGAGTAGGTAAAAGTGCAAGAGCATTGTCAATATAATCAAGCGCAAGTCCATAATCGTCGCTGTTGAGTGCATTTTCAGCCCATGACATTAAAAGATCAATCGTCTCACTCCCCGATTGGGACCATAAATGTTGAAGTTGTTGACTGATCTTTTTCGCTTTAGCAACATCAGCACAATATTTCAATTCTTTGAGTAAACGTGAAATTTCTGCTTCTTTGCGCTGCTTAACTCTGTCAACATGGGAAAGCTGCTCTTTGTCAAGATCTTCAAGAATAACCGCCGAGGAATCAGAATCGGAGGGCGTTGAGGAAGGGGGAGGAGAATTGGGAATAAGATCATCTAACGGTAAAAGCGATTGTGGAGAAGGCCGATCTTCAGGAAGAGAAGGAGGATTTTGCCCATAGCTCGAGGGAACAAAACAAAAAACGCCAACAAAAAAAAGAAAAAACGCGCGCTGAAAAATACAGAAAAAACGCAGCTGAAAAAATCGAAAGGCTTTAAAAAAAATAGAAAAATCCATAAAAACAAGCCCCCAAAAGATAAATCACCAAATATTATCAAATACTAGACTTGTAATCAACGGACTTATAACCAAAAAAACGCAAGAAAATTTTTTTAAGCCTACAATTAAAGTAGGCATAAAAACATTGATCCTAAAGAAATTAGTCCTAAAAGAATTAGCCCTGACGTGCTCTAAAACGTGGGTTCGTTTTATTAAGAATATAAACACGACCCTTACGACGCACCAAACGATTGTTACGGTGGCGCTCTTTTAGTGCTTTAAGCGAATTTTTAATTTTCATCATATTCACCGTTTAAATAGTTTACGTAACACAATACTATAATACAATATTAAAACACGAAAATACAATATTACAACCCCAATAGACTGCTTACTCTATGAGCATTGCATTGCGATATCGTACTTGCATGATAACATCACACGATACACTTTTTCACTGTGATCACAAAAAGAAAAGCGCACTCTTAAGGTACGCATTAACCACTTCATTAGCACAACGATAAGTGAAAATTGCAAAAAAGTAGGAGAGATTTAACAAGAAGTCTTATTCTTGTCAAGGGTATATCCCTTACAAATTCCTTAGGGTGTGTTAAGGGTTG
>NZ_JBHIRW010000024.1:0-25200 GCF_042197445.1 Bartonella sp. AA1HLJMS
ACAAAAGGTTTAGCAGCATTTGCACGCTTGAGACGTGCGTAGACTTGATTGGAAACTTCAACAAATGGATTATTGGGTGTTGATGTTTCAAAACGAACAGTGCTTTTATTGTCGCCAACAACACACATTGGCTTATTGATGACAGCTTTCATCATTGCTCCTTTTGAGTCATAATTAATGACATAATTAGTCAAATATTGATTTTTATTCTGTGAAAAATTGATTAGCCAGAATTAGCAAGAAAACAGGGCTTTCTAGCCACGCTTCAAGTTCACATTTTGCTGAATTTTGGGGGATATTTTTGAATTTTAGACACAATACGACTAGTGCAGTATCGTCATTTAATACGACTTTTTACACCATGCCAACAAAAAAATCAATATTTTTTATTTTAAAATAGAATATATAAAATTTTCTAAAACATTTTAGATTTTATAAATTATTGTGAAATTATTATAGGAGGGAAAGGCAATGACAGGTCCAGAAATATTAGATGCCATGTATATAATATCAATGATAGTTATATCCCTCTTAACTATAGCGTTTTGTTTGCCTGCCGCCTTTTGATTTTCATTAATAGTTTGCGGATCATATGCAATTACACGCTTTTGTAAAAAAATCGAGAGTGAGAAATTTTTCCAGATTGATGAGCTAAATATTAAGCTCGTGACGGGCTGCTGTTGCCAAAAAAGCAGATCTTGTTAAACCTCTCTTTTGTGCACAATTATCAATTGCACGTAAAAGCCCTCGTTCAATTGATATGTTCGTACGTACCACTTCTGCATCATTTTCAATAAAGGGGACTTGTATTAAAAAAGCTCCTTCTGACAAAGCTTTTTTGACAGATTCCCGTTGTATGACTTCTTCAAATTTTGAAGGGATAGGCACTGTATCTATATCTTCACAATAAAGTTGAAGTGCTTCGGTTGCATTTATGATAAGGTTTTCTTCTTCATCAGCAGCAGAAAAAAGCCCCTCAAAATCAGGAAACTGAACACCAAAAGCAGATTCTTCATCTTTATGAACAAGAGCAAAAAATCTTTTCATTCTTCTTCTCCTTCTTTTAACCAGCCTGCTTGTTGTGCGATAGAACGTGCTGTACCAATCGGAAGATTT
Source organism: Bartonella sp. AA1HLJMS (assembly GCF_042197445.1). Taxonomy (NCBI): domain Bacteria; kingdom Pseudomonadati; phylum Pseudomonadota; class Alphaproteobacteria; order Hyphomicrobiales; family Bartonellaceae; genus Bartonella; species Bartonella sp. AA1HLJMS. Next base: position 1,117 of record NZ_JBHIRW010000024.1, read on the forward strand.
TTTTTAGGATGTGGAACGATAACAACCTTATCATCTTTTTTAAATTTATGATGAGAACCTTTCACTTTGATAAGTTCAAAGCCATCACGCTTTAATTTTGCAATGATTTTTCGGCTATCTTGTTCCATTACCTAAACTCATAATGTGTAAATATATACACATTTTAATGATTTTTCATCTGATGTCAATTCTTTTTTAATGGCTAAAATGCTTATGAAGCGCATTTAGAGCAATACGCAATATACTCTGAATAAAGTCAATATTTTTTATCTCTCTGTTGATCTCGTCTATAAGAGGTTCGTAATTGAGAATGCTTTTCGGAATATCACCACCGTAAACCCATGCTTTTACTTGCGCTTTGGTACTAAAATCCGCATTCTTAGGTGTTTTGTAATACTGATCACCATCAAACTTTTCACACTCTCTTGTACCGTCTTCGTATTCGTAGAGGTTGTAAAAATACTCCTCTGTCCCATCCCCCATGGGACATACCCACTGCCGTTGCAACAAACCTCTTTCGCATGGGTTGTTTACGGTTTTTTAAGAATAGATGTTTTAAAATGAACATGCTTTAATCCTAATTTTACAAATTTGTCTATTTGCCTCAAATTTGACCGTACAGAGCGTTTTATATGATAGGTTTTTTATCATAAAATCTTTAAATCACTCTGTACGGTGCCATTTTGTCGATTTAAATGCACATCCAATCAAAAAACGATTAGAAATTTTCACTAGTTTGCTAACCTGCAATGTTTTTCACTTGCTTTTCAACCAACGTGAGTGGTCTTGAATTCTCTCTCATTGCCTTTTCTTTCAGCCTTTTTTCACGGGTGTTCAAAACAGCCTAGTGTACAAGATTGGTTTTTGTCAAAAGACTATTTTCCAAATCACGACATAATTTTACTAACTCACGAGTGCTTGGAAAAACGTATCCGATAAACCTTCTACCTCATCGCATAAAATCCGTTTAACCGTTTTTATGAGTGACTACGCAGAAACACTTTCCAAAACCATTCCATAGGTAAGCACCATATCTTCATGATCTGTCTGTTGCGAAATTTTTAAACCACACCGAAAGCATCCGAATTGCCTTGGCTATGTCCTCTTTACTCACTTTTATTGAAAACAATTCGTGAAGTTGATCATAAGCATCTAAGGCAATCGCTTCCTGCTGTTGTGTCAATGCTTGCTACTTTTCAAAACTAAAGGAAACTCCAGAGCTATCATCTCGTGAATGTGTTTCAAAGTGACCTCGAGGCCTGATATCAAGGATGCTGTCTGAGATGCGTTCACCAACGTTTTTTTGCCTTTGAGAGTGATTTCCATAGTTTTTTCCGTTCTCTAAATCCTCGATAACTTTTTGCACCCAGTTGCGCCACGTTGCTTTCCAATCCGTTTTGCGTGCATCTTTGCCTGTTCTAGCTTTCCAATAATCTCGAAATTTTGCCATTTCGGCTTTGACACGCTCTGGAGGCAATCCCTCTTCGATTGCGAAATCATAAACAGGTTCGAAATCATCAGGGGTACGACAGCCACTGTCATTTCTAACCCGTTTAGCTTTTTTCGTAATGTTCTCTTGCTCGTGAATGGAAGGTTGGTTTTCTACACCCGTTTCAATTTGCTCTGATATGGTCTCAACAGCAGCAACCTATGTTGGTTCGTCAACCTGTTCGTTTGTTTCTAAATTTTCAGAAGCAGTTTTTTGCTAAAATGATAGTTTTAGTTTATATATATTCTTATTCTGGTTCTTTATAGCTTGATTTTGCTTAGCGTTTGCTTCAGCAAAATCATTAAAATGTTTTTTATAGCGTTTTTTATTGTACACCTTTTTTCCAGCCTCACTATGAATTTGCGATATGTGCACTTTTTTATCAGTAAAATCTTTTAGCTCTTCTTCAATGCGCGTATTCGACAAACCATTATCTTTCTCAAGAAGTTTATCATTCTTCATGAGATATTCGACAATAGTTGCAAACTTTTTTGCGAGCAATTGCAAGCGCGGGCAAGCATTTCAAAATCTGTTTTAATTGGTGCTTTTTTGTCATATATGCGAATGAAAAGCGTTATATAAATGCCCCTTTGTTCTCATGTCATTCCATCTATCTCACTGTTCCAGTCATTCAAAAGGAATCTTATCCATGGCATTGCATTAGACATGCGCATTCCCTTCTTTAACTAAATATAAAATTGCTAAAGCATTTGCTTCGTTGTCATCTTTTGGATTGTATTCTTTTGCACACACTGTCTTAATCATCTCTTCTTGTGAGACATTGACTTTATCTGTTGTGATCTTCATTTTTGTAAGCCATTGCTGAAAACTCAAATAGCGCCTACTATCGCCTTTAAAACGAAAAAATTCAAAATTGACAAGTGCCACTTGTTATACTGCTGTCTACACGAGAAATCGCCCAGCCTGTCTTAGATCTAGATCAAGGCAGAGAACGGTTTGTGTATTGATGATCATCTTCCCCCATGAAGGCTGTTGCGTATTTATATATGCGCTATGACAGAGCGTGTTGTGATTGCCTGTCTTGAAAAAATGGTCGTGAGAAAGTACTTGAAACTACTTTTGGGCCAATTTTTTACTGCCATTCGAGGAAAAATAATCTTAGAAGCAGTTGATTTTCGAATTAACTCTTCTTGTTTTTGAATCACATCTTTTTGTGCACGTATTATTTCAGCTTCTTTATCTATTATTTTGTCTTTTGCATCTATCTCTTTTCTGAGCTTTTGCGTCGTTTTACAAGAGTCATGAAGAGTATAAGCCAATCCCAAATTAGCAATATTGATTGCCTCTCCATCCTATAAAGACGAGGAGGAGGTCAAAGTGCTAAAAAGGTACCTCAAAAAGCAGCAATGATTCGTATTTTAGTACCACCGCGGTGCCGTCTTATAGCGTTATAATAAAGTTACGAAAGGTGGTTTAGAAGGTGCTTTAATTTTTTTTGATTTTTAATAAATCATTGGAAAATAAGAGAGATTAAGATAATCTGGTGCGGACGGCGGGACTTGAACCCGCAAGGTCTTCGACCGGCAGATTTTAAGTCTGCTATGTTTACCGTTTTCATCACGTCCGCGATGTGAGTTCTCTCATAAGCTATATCTTTTATTGAATCAAGAATTAATGACAAAAGAAACATTTTTCATTTTTTAGTGAAATTTTGACTGACAATAGTTTCCGTTATCGATAGAAAAAGCTTTTATAATGTAAATAAAGTATGAAATGATTAGTGTTATGAGTCAATTTATTCAAGACGTCACAAAAGCTATGGTGGGATTGCATCACGTGTTTGCTGAAACACCACTTCAAAGAAATGATTTTCTTAGTCAAAAGTATGATGCAGAAATTTATTTAAAGCGTGAAGATTTAACACCGGTGCGGTCTTATAAGATTCGTGGTGCTTTCAATTTTGTTTCAGAAATGCTTAGCTGTATATCACCAGATTCTGCATTTGTTTGTGCTTCAGCGGGGAATCACGCGCAAGGGGTTTCTTTTGTTTGTCGTTATTTTAAACGTAAAGGCGTGATTTTCATGCCTATGACAACGCCACAACAAAAAATTGAAAAAACACGTATTTTTGGTAAAGAATTCATTGATATTCGTTTGGTTGGTGAAACATTTGATCAATGTTATGAAGCAGCGCAATCCTTTGTCGTAGAGAGCGGTGGTGTAATGGCTCCACCTTTCGATGATATTCGCATTATTACAGGGCAGGCAACAGTGCTTTGTGAAGCAGCTTTACAATGGAAAAAACTCAATGGAGAAAGTGAGCCAGATTTGATGATTGTGCCGGTAGGGGGGGGTGGTTTGGCAAGTGGAGTGAGCAAGTTTTTACATGAATATGGTTGGAAAACAAAGCTTCGTTTTGTTGAGCCGCAAAGAGCTGCAAGTTTGCTTGCTTGTTTGGAGAGTGGAAAACGCGTCAAGCTTGAAAGCATTGACACTTTTGTAGATGGTGCTGCTGTGGCTGAAATTGGTGCTCTAAACTATACAATTCTAAAGCAATTTCCCCCTGATTCTGTCATTACGGTTCCTGAAAACCGCGTTTGTTCTACGATGGTTGAAATGCTTAATGTTGAAGGTGTGGTTCTGGAACCGGCTGGTGCTTTATCGATTGATGCGCTTAACAGTATTCCTCCTCAAGAGTTAAAGGGGAAAAAAATTCTTCTCGTTATTTCAGGAGGTAATTTTGATTTTGAGCGTTTGCCAGAAATTAAAGAGCGTTCTTTACGTTTCCAAGGGTTGAGAAAATATTTTATTTTTAGTTTTCCGCAACATCCTGGTGCATTGCGTCATTTTCTTTCCACATTATCACCAGATGATGATATCGTACGTTTTGAATATCTTAAAAAGTCAGCGAGAAACTTTGGTTCTGTATTGGTTGCGATTGAAACAAAAAAATACGGTAATTTTTGTCTTTTAGAGGAAAAATTTCAAGCGTTAGGTTGGCGTTATCGTGATATTACTGATGATCAAACGTTATTTGATTTTGTTATTTGAGAAACTGAAATTTTACTAAAACAAGAAGTATAATGATGAAACCTATTTTTCATTCGGTGCTGAGTCTATTTTTCTTTTTGATTGTTAATCAACAGAGTTTAGCATCTCAGCCAACAGTAGTACAAAAAGATGAACTTTCAAGAGTCGTTGTTGATGTCAATAATGCTATAAAAAATGGGGATTTTATGCCTATTTCTCGTTATATGCCTGAGCGGCTTTATAAAGAGATGGCACATCGATTGAATACAACAGAGAGTGCTTTACGTAGTGATTTTCTTCAACAGTTGCATAAGAAATTTGAGGGGGTGCCTTCTGGTGCTTATTATTTAGATAAAGAAAATATAGAGTATTTACAAACTGATAACGGTACTTTGTATGCTTTAATTCCAACAGTTCTTGAGATGAAAGATCGCATCATTCAATATAAAACTTTGGCGATTTTTGATAAAAACCAATGGTATTTAATTTATGGCGGTCAAAAAACTTTACAAAATCCAGTTTTTCTCGAGATTTATCCTGATTTTATCAAGGTACATTTACCGATGGACACAATCATCAAAAAGTAAACGATCTAAATATTGTTTTTATTCATGATAAATGTATTTCGTAAAGTTCTTGCTTTTTTATCATAATCCAAAGATAATAGAGATGAAGGCATTTAGGCTGGTTTGTTGGCTTTTTGTAAAGTGAAGTTTATACGCCTTTATCTTGATTTCAAGGTGTTCATAAGTTGCGCAAGCCGCTTTTTAGGCGTTGCTTCATTTAAAATGTCAGGGATTTCTCTTGCGCGGATTCTTGAGTGGAGAGTTCAGATGGTTACTTCTTTTGAGTTCTTCAGCTAAGGAAAGATTTTATTTTGCCTATAAAAGAAGAAAATGTTTTTACAAAGTTAGGTTTACCTACTCTTTTGATTAAAAATTTACTCATTGCTGGGATGAGTAAACCTAAACCTATACAAGAACAAGCTATTCCAGTGATGTTGAAAGGACACGATATTTTAGGTGTTGCTCAGACAGGCTCTGGAAAAACCTTGGCATTTGGTTTACCTATTTTAAGTCAGATTTTGGCTTTGGGTGATAAACGCTGTCCTAAAACTGCACGCGCTTTGATTTTAGCTCCAACGCGTGAACTTGCTGTTCAGATTGATGAAACGATCCGTACTGTGGCGAAAGGAGCACATCTTTCAACATGTCTTATTTTTGGGGGCGTATCACGTTTAAAACAAATTAAACGTATGGAAGCAGGTGTGGATGTTTTGATAGCGACTCCAGGGCGTTTGAGAGATCTTGTTCGTGAAAAGTGTGTTGATCTTTCCCAATCTCGTTTTTTGATTTTGGATGAAGCAGATCGTATGTTGGATATGGGGTTTATTCATGATGTTAAGCAAATTGCAAAGCTTTTGCATCAAGAGCGTCAGACAGCACTCTTTTCTGCAACAATGCCGAGGGAAATTGCTGTGCTTGCAAAATGTTTACTCAATGATCCGGTTAAAATTGAAGTTGTTCCTCAAGGTACTACGGCTGTAGAGATTTGCCAAAAATTATATTGTGTTCCTACGAATGAAAAAAAGAATGTTTTAAGTAAACTTTTGACAAATCCAGCTTTTGATTCGGTTATTGTTTTTACTCGAACTAAACATGGGGCAGATGCTGTCACGCGTAGTTTAGAAAAGATAGGATATTTAGTCGCAACAATTCATGGAAATAAATCACAAGGTGCTCGCCAGTCTGCTTTAAAAGCTTTTCGTGAAAGATCTGTGCAGATCCTAGTGGCAACAGATATTGCTGCACGCGGTATTGATATACCAGGGATAAGCCACGTTATTAATTACGACTTACCAGATGAAGCTGAAAGTTATGTACATCGTATTGGTCGTACAGGACGGAATGGCGCATCTGGTGTAGCACTTACGCTTTTTGATGAGAAGATAGAAAGGTCCCGCTTGCGTGCTATTGAGCGCTTGATTCGTATGAAATTGGTGGCTGAGGCTGTTCCAGAACAATTTGCAGCGTTTCCAGAAAAGCCAATTGTGCGAGAAAGTAAAGAAAACGATAAGGAACGCCGTTTTAAAAAATCTAAACGTCAAAAACAGTTTTTAGGTCGAAAAGATGATACCGCACAGTTGCAGCGGAAGAATTCTTCACCTCAAAATGAGAGGCATAAAAAAGCAAAAACAGTAGTAAAGCGTGCAAAGCCTCTTCGTTTTCGAAAATCAGTTAAGAGGGCTGCTTAGATAAAGTCTTGAAAAAAGATCATGTACTGGAGATTTTTTACTTTTGTTGATTTATTCTCAATTGAAAAGAGCTATAAAATATTCTTGTCAAAGTAAGAAGATCCTTTAGAGGTTTTCATTTTTTAGAAATGAAAACTTCTAACTTTTTGGATTTATTAAAAATCTTTATTGTAGAGGAAATTATTTATTTGCTTTATTCCTATTTTTTTTAATGGGAATAAAAGTAGATTTTATTTATATAAAACTATTTTTATAAAGGATGTGTTTTATCTTTAATGATAACTTTTAATTTTAAAAATTGATGTCTAATAATAACTCATTGTTTTATAATTTAATAATTCATTATATCGTATTTTTTTCATTTTTAAGTTATTTATGCGGATCAATCAAAAGTATTCGCTTGCACGTTATGTGTGAAGTTGTGATATAGATAATCATTTGAAAAATAAATAAAATAATTTTTATAAACTCTTTCCAAGGCAATGGGGGATTGCTGAGATTGAGAGTTGGAAAATAGTACGATGATATGGCTTTTATTATAAATAAAGATGGGGCTGATCAATCGATTTCATTTTATACCATTTACGGGAGTCATTGTGAAAGAGGCTTGGGGGATTTAAGAGATATCTCTTTAAAAAAGCGTGTGACTGCATAATACAATAGCGAGAATGTCATGATTTCTGAAGGCTTTCTCAGGATTCTCAACAATTTAGCTCGTTATCTTTGTTTTTACTGTAAAACACTATTAGTTTGGGAGGATATAAAGCCTATAAAACTTTATGCATTAAATTTTTTATGACAGTGTGATGAATATCCAAGGCAAGGTTGTTTGTAAAGCGTTGAAGTGGTTAGCAGGAGGAACAACCTGTTAGATAAGACGTCGGAGTGTTTACAGACTTGTTTTATGTTTTTTGCTTTTAGGATGGGGAGGAGGTTATGTGGGGTGTATGGAGGTAATATATGACCTTGATTGTTGTTTCTTTCATTTTTCAAAATGATTGCTTCATGAGTAGGTTTTTAAGTTTAATTCCTTTATTGAGTACAAATCATTCTTTCTTTGGAAAAAAATATATGAGACCGTTTCATTGCTGATGGAGCTTAATAATTCATCTCTGATGAAAGAAATCGTAATTTATAATGTGCAAATAATTGCAGTGTCCTCTTATAAAGGCGCGGTAGTTTGAAAAAAGTATTTAAAATGAATCAATAGCTTTTTGCGTTCATTGCAAAAAATACATCCGGTAGGATATTGTGTTTCTACTTTATTGCAAAAATCCTATTCCATTACTTTTATTAACGAATCCCTCATGTCTAAAAACTTTAGAAAAAACAATAAATTACGTAGAATAAAAGAAAAGTGGCTCCCCGGGCCGGATTCGAACCAGCGACCAACCGGTTAACAGCCGGTTGCTCTACCGCTGAGCTACCGGGGAACGGTGCCCAATCATTTAATTGAAAAGGCTATAGCTTGAAAAGGCTATAGCAAAGCAATACTGATTTGCAAAGGATAAAATTACTTTTTTTAAAAAAATATGATAAATTGTGTAATAAGAGGAAAAAAGGCGAGAGAATATTTCTACACCTTGACGGATGCGTTGCCTTCCCTTATTGAAACCTTTATGTTTGTTGACGAGGCCTCGTGGCGGAATGGTTACGCAGAGGACTGCAAATCCTTGTATCCCGGTTCGATTCCGGGCGAGGCCTCCAGCCGATTTTAAACGAAACGGCTTTTAAGGGAGATGAGGTATAGGAAAATAGATTATTTCCCTCTATTCTTGTGAAGACACTTTTGTATGAGAGATTATACAGTTAAAATCTAATTGTTGACTGTAGTATCCTTTTTTGTAACGCCCATAGTTTAAGAGATCTTTATCCCTTATTGTCGCTGTTTTGTTTGTTTTTTGTAGGTTAGGAGAAAATATTCGTTATGGTTGCAGATTTTGCTGAGCTTCGTCGCAAAATGGTTGACAATCAAATTCGTACAGTCGATGTAACGGATTTATCAGTTCTTGAAGCCTTTTTAACGGTGTCTCGTGAAGATTTTGTATCGGAAGATATGAAAGTGTTAAGTTATCTTGATACCGATATTGTTCTATGTCCAGAGCAAGATGGGGTTCCTGCACGCTATTTGATGAAACCTGCATCTCTAGCGAAATTACTACAGCTTGCCGCTTTAAAATCATCAGATGTTGTTTTAGATATTGGTGCAAATAGTGGTTATTGTGCAGCGTTGCTTGCAAAACTTGCAGGGTCTGTGATTGCGCTGGAAAGTGATAAATCTCTCTTTGAACGTGCTCTTGAAGCTTTAGAACGGAATCAATGTGATAATGTGGTTGTCGTTCATGGTCCATTAGAGAAAGGATATGCCGTTGAGGGACCTTATGACGTGATTTTCATTGAGGGATCTGTTGATTTTATTCCTCAAGGTATCTTTGATCAAATGAAAGACTGTGGACGTCTTGTTGTGGTTGAAGGGCATGGAAATGCTGCTGTTGCACAAATCTATATAAAAGAAGATGGGATCATCTCGGCTCGTCGTGCTTTTAACCTCGCTGTAAAGCCTCTTCCTTGTTTTTTCAAAACACCTGGTTTTGTGTTTTAGTGCTTGTTTGTTTTGTGAATAAAAGATAATTTTGTAATTTATTTGGGGTTTGTTATTGTGTGTATTATGTTTAGAGTAAACAAGAAGTTTCAGGCGTGTTTATTGCTGGTGTTGAGTGTTTTACTATCAGAGGCTGTTTGTGCTGAAACATTGATGGATGCCTTTTCTAAGGCTTATAAATATAATGCTAAGTTGAATAGTGAACGTGCAGCTGTGCGTATATCCAGTGATGATGTTGTCATTGCGCGATCGGGGCTATTGCCACAGGTTGAGGGGGTTGGGAACTATGGGCGCAATAAGTCTTTTACAGGTCCTTATGTCACTTCTGGATCTATAGGAGTGAGATTAAATCAAAGATTATTTGATGGTTTTATCACGCAAAATATCTTTTCTTCAGCTCAAGTTAAGTTGCAGGCCCAGCGTGAATATCTTCGTAATGTTGAACAAAATACGTTTCTGGAGGCGGTGACCGCTTATGCTAATGTCTATCACGCACGTCGTGTTGCCGATCTTCGGAGAGAAAATTTGGCAGCTCTTGAGGAACAAGTTCGTTCTAATAAAGCAAAATTTGATGTGGGTGAAGGAGGGCATGTTGATCTTGCTCAAGCTCAAGCTGCACGTTCCGTGGCGGTTTCAGAGCTGAGTCTTGCTCGTTCTGATGTAAAAGCAGCAGAGGCAGTGTATCGACAAGTTATTGGTTCTGATCCTGAAAAGTTAAAACGCCCACCTCTAGCCAAAGATTTTCCCGTCAACCTTGATATGGCTTACCAAATGAGCGTTGTGATGCATCCAGCAATCCTTTATGCTAAATATTTAGTTGATGCGAGTGCTTATAATGTAAAGGCGAAAGAAGGGGCATTGCTCCCTAAAGTTGATTTTTCTGCAACAGCATCTTATAATCGAATCTACAGCGGGGTTGGAGAAGATGGCGTTTCTAAATCTGTAGGATTGTCAGTAAGTGTCCCAATCTTTGAAGGAGGGCGTACATCTGCGCAAATTCGCCAATCAAGGGAACAGCTTGGACAGGCGCAGCTTCAACTCGATTTGGCGCATAGTAATACGAGGCAAGCACTGACTTCTGCTTGGTTTCAGTTGGAGGGCGCACGCTCATCTGTTGTTGCTTACCGTGAAAGTGTTCGTGCTGCTGAAATTGCTCTGAAAGGTCGTGTTCAAGAAAATCGCGTAGGGCAAGCAACGACGCTGGATGTTTTAAATTCTCGTACTCTATTGATTAATGCTCAGATTGCGCTTGCAATGGCAGAGCGTAATGCTGTTGTGGCGAGCTATAGTGTTCAGTCTTCTATTGGTAAATTGACTGCGAGTTATTTAGGTTTAAAAACAATTAAATATATCCGATAATGTATAAAAGTATCTCTTTAATCTTAAATTATTTTAGTTTTTAAAAGATTAGTAAATCAACAGTTGAATATGTTGAAAGATATTGCGGCGAGATATTATTTTTATAAGTGTAGAAAACTGTGTGTAGCGCCCTCTTTATGACAAGCATATTTGAAAATATCGTAGGAGGCATGTTGATCTTATAATTCTTTTGCATACACTGAAAATATGATTCTATTTGTTGTTGCGTCTTTGAGAGGTTGTAAAGTATGGTACAGAGTTCAAGCGTGTTACGTGAGCCAAGTATGGATGAAATTTTAACATCTATTCGTGAAATAATCGAAGAAAATGCGGTTCAATCTGATCACTTTTTAAATGAAGATGTTGCAGTGAATGCTTCAGAAGTGGCATCCGAGGGTATTTATGATACAACCTTATCGGTTGATGATGCTATGAAAGCTTTAGCTGATCGTATTGGTCTTTCTTCTGAAAATCAAGGAGGGAAGATAACGCAAGAGAAAGAGGATATAGAGGCAGAAAATAATACAGTTGGTATGGATATGCAAAAGATGAAGCTTTCTTCTGAAGAACGGAATTCTGTTTATAAAGCAAAAGAATATGAAGATGAGATAAGGAAATCACAGTCAGACGCTGGAAGGGATGGTCATGTGGAATTGTCTGCATATTGTATTTCTTCTGCAGAAAAGATTGCAAAGGATGTGTTGCGTCCGGCTATAGCGGAATGGTTACAGTCTAAATTGCCTATTTTGCTGGAAGATATTTTGCGTGAAGAGATTGTGAAGGCGATTAAAAAATCGTCTTAATTATTTTTTACATTATTTTTATGTTTTTCATTTTATGGGGATTTTGTTTGCGATTTTGCGAGCTCTCTAGTGAATGGCTGAGATTCACGAGATTCTGATCAGGTTTTGATCATATATTGTGTTTTTCAGCGGCGTTATGGATGGATAGAATGTTAGAAAAAAACTATGATGCTGCCTCTATAGAGCAACGGGTTGCAAAGAGATGGGAGACTCGTGGGGCTTTTAAAGCGGGAGCTGGTTCTAAAAGCGGTGCAGAACCTTTTTGCGTTATGCTTCCTCCTCCTAATGTTACGGGCTCACTTCATATGGGGCATGCGCTCAATACGACAATTCAAGATATAATAGTTAGATTTCAGCGGATGCGTGGCAAAAATGTGTTGTGGCAGCCTGGTATGGATCATGCTGGGATTGCTACGCAAATGGTTGTGGAACGTCAACTTGCAGAACGTCAAGAGCCAACGCGTCAAGAAATGGGGAGAGAAAAGTTTATTGAGCGTATTTGGGAATGGCGTTATGAAACTGGAGGCGTTATTGCAAACCAGTTGCGTCGCCTTGGGGTTTCATGTGATTGGTCGCGTGAGCGGTTTACAATGGATGAGGGGTTGTCGCAGGCGGTTCGTGAAGTCTTTGTCACGCTTTATAAGCAAGGGTTGATATATAGGGATAAGCGCCTCGTCAATTGGGATCCTAAATTGTTGACAGCTATTTCAGATCTTGAAGTTGAGCAAAAAGAAGTTCAAGGACATTTGTGGCATTTTAGATATCCACTTGAAGGTAAAATTTTTGATCCAAATGATGCTACAACTTATATAACAGTGGCGACAACACGACCAGAAACAATGCTTGGTGATACAGGAATTGCTGTTAATCCTGAAGATGAGCGTTATAAAAATCTTATCGGTAAAAATGCTCTTTTGCCGCTTGTTGGTCGTAGGTTATTAATTGTTGGTGATAGCCATGCTGATCCTGAGGCTGGAAGTGGTGCTGTAAAAATCACACCGGCTCATGACTTTAATGACTTTGAAGTAGGACAGCGTAATCATTTACGCTTGATTAATATTTTTACTCAGAAAGCCGAGATTTTTCTTCGTGAAAATGAAGCATTTTTCGATGGTTTGATTTTATCAGATGAATTAAAAATGTTAGTAGAAAATCTCGATAAATCTGATCGTTTTGTTGCTCGCCAGAAGATTGTTTCTTTGATGGAAGAACAGGGATATTTAGCTTCTGTCGATGATCATACCCATATGGTTCCTCATGGAGATCGCAGTGGTGTCCCTATTGAGCCTTTTTTGACAGATCAATGGTATGTTCATGCTGCTGAATTAGCAAAGCCAGCGATAGAGGCTGTTCAACAAGGCAAAACGCAGTTCGTTCCAGATAACTGGAAAAAGACGTACTTCAATTGGATGGAAAATATTCAACCTTGGTGCATTTCTCGCCAATTATGGTGGGGACATCAGATTCCTGCTTGGTATGGTCCTGATGGAACGGTTTTTGTTGAAAAAAGTGAAAAAGAGGCTTTAGATTCAGCTTTTGCTCATTATGGTGAGGTTGTTGAATTAATCCGTGATCCGGATGTTTTAGATACTTGGTTTTCATCAGCTCTTTGGCCTTTTTCAACATTAGGATGGCCAAATAAAACGACTGAATTATCTACTTTTTACCCAACATCTGTATCTGTGACAGGATTTGATATTATTTTTTTCTGGGTTGCTCGTATGATGATGATGGGACTTCACTTTATGGGTGACGTTCCTTTCCCAACGGTTTATGTGCATGCTCTTGTACGGGATCAAAAGGGTGCAAAGATGTCAAAATCAAAGGGAAATATTATTGATCCCTTAGAGCTTATTGATCAATATAGTGCTGATGCACTTCGGTTTACTTTAGCTATTATGGCAGCACAAGGTCGTGATGTAAAACTTGATGTTTCCCGTATTGCTGGTTATCGTAATTTTGCTACGAAATTGTGGAATGCTACCCGATTTGCACAGATGAATGGTGTGAAGCATGATCCAGCTTTTAAACCAGAACAAGCAAAATTGGCGCTTAATCGTTGGATTTTAACAGAGTTATCTAAAACAATTTCAGCAGTTACGACTGGTATTGAACACTATAAATTTAATGAGTCTGCTGCCACTCTTTACCGTTTCATTTGGAATACATTATGTGATTGGTATTTGGAGCTTCTCAAACCTATTTTTCAGGGGGAAAATGAAGATGCTAAAAATGAGGCTCAAGCTTGTACTGCTTGGGTTTTAGATGAAGTTTATAAACTTCTTCATCCTTTTATGCCTTATATGACGGAAGAGTTGTGGTCTCTTACAGAAACGCAAGCCATCAAGCGTGAGGATATGCTCGCATTGACAAAATGGCCAGAGGAAACATTGATAGATGAAGAAGCTGCTGATGATATTAATTGGCTTATTGATGTCGTCACAGGGATTCGGTCTGTACGTTTTGAAATGAATATTCCAGTGGCTACACAAGCACCTCTTGTTGTTGTCGAAGGAGGGGAAGTAACGCGAGAGCGTATGAAGCGTTATGATGCACTTCTTAAAAAATTAGCGCGTATTGAAGTTATTGATTTCTCTGATAAAGTTCCGGAAGTATCAGCACAAATGATTTTGGGAGAGGCTGTTTTTTGTTTACCATTAGGACAGTTGATTGATTTGGAGGCTGAACGTGTTCGTTTGAGGAAGGATGTCAGTAAAATTGAACAAGATATTGAAAAAATATCGCTTAAGTTAAACAACCCCCAATTTATAGCAAATGCAAAAGCAGAAATTGTTGAGCGTGAGCGGAATAGGGTTGTAGAACTGCGTGCAGCGCAGAAAAAAATATTTGTTGCTTTAGAGCGGTTAGATTGATTTCAACTTTTTATTTTTTTGATAGATAATTGCATACCAGTAGGGCTAGTATAGATCTTCTTTAAAAGGAAACTTTTTCTTTTGTTAGTTTTTCATGAACGATCATAAAATCTCTACTGAAATCCATTGTTTTATGTTTATCATTAAAGAGACATCTTTTAAGGCATTCAAGCTTATTCCACGACGTAGATCATGAATGGTATAACGGTAAATCCATTGAGCTTCCCTTCTTTATGCTTGTGAAGTAACAAGCGCTGGGAGCACCATTCTGTCCAATATCCGGACAACCCTTAGCTCAAACCGTTCGTAAGAGGCATTTTTAGTTCTTTCTTACACAGAGTTTTTATCCACATAGCTCTCTCTACTTGTAATGTGCAAGCGGATGGTTTTGATTGATTTAACATGGAACAAGTTTGGAATGAGAGAATCTTACGATATTCGAGGTCCTCATTCAACATGCAAAATGGTAAAGTATCATTAAAATCAATATCTTGTTTTATTTCTGTAAAATATCATCATTTAGAGTAGCAATATAAGGCATGTAAAATTACATATGTGGTATTTTTTGTATGTAGTGGTGAGTATTCTGAGGTAAAACTTGTGTGTAAAGTGTGAAGTAACCCCATGTGAAATGATGTTAGGTGCAATCCGTTAAACAAAAAGCTGTATTGTTTATAGATTGACGGAGGCAAAAAAACTTCATCTTTAAGGTGGTAAGGCAGTCGTGAAGTTATAAGTTAACTATCATCATTATATTTATCCATCTTTCGTATTGTTTTTTATACTCAAACGTTTACCATTCATCATGTATTCTCTTCGTTCTCAAGTTGCTGTTTAATGCACGTTATTCTATTGAACGATTTTTGCTCATACGTATAAAATTTTAAGATCGATAAATCCTATTGGATGGTTTTTATCTATTTGTTTTTTCTTTTAAAATTTTTACTTTAAAATTGCGTATGCTTCTTACTAAGAAAAAGAGTTTAAATATCTACAAAGAAATTTGTAACAGATATAATCATTAAAATTGAGGTAGGGGGAATGGTTAATAGGTTTCAGATATGGAAAAAGTCACGATTGTTGTGATTTTAGAGGGATTCTTTTCGACTGTTTATGTAATAGATGTCAATAGCTTGCAAGAAGCGAATGATGGTTCGTTTTATTTTTTAAAACGTGGCATGTCTGTTTATAAAAATGGGCATATAACTCAGGCTATTGCAGCATTACGTTGTGCTGCTAAGAGAGGCTATATTGGTGCGAATTGGAAACTTGGCTCTATCTATGCAAACGGTGATGGTGTCCCTAAAAATGATTATAAGGCATATAATTTTTTTGCATATATTGTTGAAAAAGGTGCTGATCTTGGTTCAGAGGATGAAAGTTATGTTTCTGATGCATTGATTAAACTTGCCGGATATATAAAAAAAGGTATTCCTCAATCACCTGTGAAACCTGATCCTTCTTATGCTTCTCATCTTTATATGCAGGCTGCGGTAAACTATGGAAATCCTAAAGCTCAGTATCATTTAGGAAAAATATTTTTAAAGGGAGGGGGAAGGGAGAAAAATCCTTTACAAGCAGCACGATGGTTTCAACTTTCAGCAAAAAAAGAAAATCCTTCTGCCCAAGCAATGCTTGGAAATATACTGCTTAAAGAAGGAAAAATTGTCCGTGGGGCAGCAATGTTAACTGCTGCCTATATAAAAGCTAACGTAAAAGACGAAAATTGGATTCACCTTTGCAAGAAGAGGCTTTTGCTCTTTGTAATGAATCTGAGAGACGTACAGCAATTTAACTGATTGCTGAGATTTTAAAGAATAACAGTTTTTAAACATCTGATTGTAATATTTTTACATTCTCTCATCTTATATTAAACTCTGTTTTCTTGTATACAAGTTCATAGTAAAGATAGGTTTTTTTGATAATCTAACGGCTAATGACTTAGGATTTTAGACAAAAATTCTTGCGTTCTCGGTTTTCTTGCTTGCGGATCAGAAAAGAACTCTTTAGATGAGCAGTCTTCAAGAATTGTTCCTTGATCTATGAAAATAACACGCTCCGATACTTTTTGTGCAAATCCCATTTCATGGGTTACACAAATCATCGTCATACCTTCTTCTGCTAAGCTAATCATGACATCGAGTACTTCACCTACCATTTCAGGATCTAGAGCAGATGTTGGTTCATCAAAAAGCATGACAAGTGGATCCATAGTTAAGGCACGTGCAATAGCAACACGTTGTTGTTGCCCTCCAGAAAGTTGACCTGGATATTTATCTTTGTGTTCAATGAGTCCAACGCGTTCAAGATATAACAATCCACGTTCAAGTGCTTCTTTTTTGCTTCGTTTTAGGACTTTGATTTGTGCAATTGTCAAATTTTCTGTGACAGATAAATGGGGGAAAAGCTCGAAGTGTTGAAACACCATTCCTACCTGACTTCGCAATTTAGGCAGATTCGTTTTTTTTGAATGAACTGGTATTCCATTAATCCAAATTTCACCTTTTTGAAAAGGGACGAGAGCGTTAATAGTTTTAATGAGTGTTGACTTTCCTGAGCCTGATGGACCACAAACGACAACGACTTCTCCTTTATTAATGTTAGTTGTACAGTTTTTAAGGACTTTAATTTCGCCATACCAATTAGAAACATTTTTTATTTCGATCATATGAGTAGACATTTTTTTTCCTGTTAGCGAATAATGGATACTTTTTTTTGTAAATACAAAACTATTTGTGACAGTGTAAAACAGATAACAAAATAGAAAATAGCTGCTAAGATATAAGCTTCTTGCTTTACACCAAAATTATTAGCAGCAATATCAAAACCATTCAAAAGGCTATGACCACTGATGGCATAAACAAGGGTTGTATCCTGAAAAAGGATAATAACTTGTGTTAAAAAGACTGGAAGCATATCTCTAAAGGCTTGAGGAAGAATGACAATGTACATACTTTGCCAATATGTCATTCCAAGAGCTTGTCCTGCATATTTTTGTCCTTGCGGAACTGAATTGATTCCAGCACGCATAATCTCAGCAAAATAAGCCGTTTCAAATGCGGTAAAGGTAATGAGTGCTGATTTATTTGCACCAATGGATATACCAGTTAAAAAAGGCAGAAGCACGAAAAACCATAAGATAACCATCACAAGTGGTATTGAACGCATAGCTGTTATGTAACTGATTGCAAACCAAGAAAGAAGTTTTATGGAAGAAAGGCGCATCATTGCTAAAAGTGTGCCGAAAACAAACCCCAATACCGTTGCAAAAAGAGTTAGAAAAACGCTAAAGAGTAAACCTGATAAAATGTAAGAACGAAATACATCAAAGGTAAAAAAGGAAAAATCAAAGTCGGAAAAATTGAAAGGAAAATAAAGTCCAAACTGAGAGCTTATGAAATTCATCATATTCAATTTCCCTTTGTTTGAAAATTAGGAATTTTGAGTATTTGTTCAATGACTGTCATCACAATGAATACGAATAAGGCTATTAGAATATAAAGGATCGTAACAAGCAAATAATTTTCGTAAACATGGCTTACTTCTTCAATTGTTTGGTATTGAAATTGCATGAGCTCATTTATTGAAACGGCGAATGCTATAGATGAATTTTTCACAATCCCCATTGCTTCTGAAGTAAGAGGTGGCATAATTGCACGTATAGCACGTGGTAGTATAATATAGCGATAACTTTGATAAGTTGTAAATCCCATTGCCATAGCAGCATAGCGTTGTCCAGAAGGAATCGCTTCAATGCCTGAACGAACCTGTTCAGCAATGCGTGCAGATGTAAAGAATCCCAATGCGCATGTTATTAAGAGAATGGGGGAAAATTTCATCGCTGGTGGATAAATCTTCGGAACAACAAAATACCACAAAAACACTTGTACAAGGAGGGGAATATTACGCATAATCTCTACCCAAATAGTACCGATAGTGCGAAATATATAATTGATTATGGATGTTTTGGGTAAAGTGCGCATTGTTCCTATAATAACACCACACAATACAGCTAATATAAGTGAAGTGATAGATAATATAATTGTATTTTTTAAGCCATCGAGAAGTGTATCTAAATAGGTATGGCTTACGCCGGGAGTTCCCAAGCATCCTGTTACCAATGTTTGAGTAAGGTCATCTCTACAAAGGAAAGAAAAGTCCATTAATTGATATTCCCTCAAATTAGTCATTCACAAATAGGACAATAAACCACGCGCATCTACATAGTCCAGATTTATTAAAAAGTGAATTAAAATATAAACCACACTCAATTTCAAAAGAGTGTGGTTCTTCTTTATTAAACTCTATAAATCTTTTTCTGCGTAGCTTTCTCGAGGCTTATTATTTGGGTGATCCCAAGCATATCTTGTTTGTTTTGATAAGGGAAGGTTCATAACAGTGTTAGCAGGTGGGATCGGTTTCATAAACCACTTATTATAAAGCTTTTCCAGTGATTCATCTTTAATCTGACGTACGATACTATCGTTGATTGTTTGTTCAAATTTTTTGTCATTTAATCTGAGCATACAGGCAATAGGTTCGACTGAAAGTACAGTATCAAGAATGACATAATCAGATGGATTCTTTGATTTAGCAATATGTCCAGCAAGAATTGAAGCGTCCATGACAAAAGCATCTGCCTTACCAGATTCTAATAATAAAAAACTATCTCCGTGATCTTTCCCCTTTAAAACTTTAAACTGAATGTTTTTTGCACGTTTATTTTTACGAATAAGTTGAACAGATGTTGTACCGGTGGTCGTTGCAACTGTTTTTCCATTTAAATCCTCAAGAGATTTAATGTTAGAGTTTTTCTTTACAGCAATCCGAACCTCTTCAATGTATGTCGTATAAGCAAATGCTGCTTCTTTACTGCGGGCAATATCATGTGTTGTTGAGCCGCACTCAAAATCATAGGTTTTATTTTTTAAGAGAGGAATTCTATTTTGAGAAGTGATGGGAAGATAATGAATTTTAATTGGTTTACCAATTTTTTTTGAGATATCATCAATGATCCGTTCTGCCATTTCTGTATGAAAACCTACATATTTATTATTACCAAGGGCGTAGGCTAAACCAGATGATTCACGGACACCTAAAGTAATTTCCCCTGTTCGTTTTATTTTTTCAAGAGTATCATGTTCAGCATGCGCGAAACTTGAGAATCCAATGGCCGTTGCTGCAATAAGCATTAATAATGATTTCTTCATTTATGTCCTCCATTCATTTATTTTTATTTTATTTGCTTAAGATATACTGTTTATATGCTGTAGCATAGTTATTATTTTTGAGTGGAATTTTTTTGTTGTCTCATGAAATGAGGATTTTACTTTCTTAATTGATATTAAGGTGAATCCAAACAGGAACGTGGTCGGATGGTTTTTGATATCCCCTTACTTCTGTTTGGCTATGAGCGCAAATTAATTGATCAACAGCTTCTGGTGATAATAATAAATGATCAATGCGAATTCCATTATTCTTAGGCCAGGCACCTGCCTGAAAATCCCAAAAACTGAAGGAGGGAGTATCGGTGACATTCCGGATAGCATCATAAAAACCTAAATGAAGAATACGTTGGAATGCTTTTCTTGTTTCTCGAAGAAATAAGGCATCTTGATACCATTCTTGAGGTTTTTTTGCATCTAATGGAGTGGGGATGACATTATAATCACCTGCTAGAATAAGAGGTTCTTCATACGCAAGCAATGATTTTGCATGTGTATATAATCTTTCCATCCATTCTATCTTATAGGAATATTTTTCACTCTCAATAGGATTCCCATTTGGCAAATAGAGAGATGCAACACGAACAACACCTTTGTTTGTTGAATAAACAGCTTCAATGTAACGTGTTTGTTTATCATTATCATTGCCTGGTAATCGACGGATCACTTCATCTGGTGTTTTTTTAGAGAGAATCGCAACGCCATTAAAACTTTTTTGTCCGTGTGTTTCTATATGGTAACCTAAATTTTCAATTGTATCGCGTGGAAAATTTTCATCAATACTTTTAATTTCCTGTAAACAGACGATGTCCGGTTGGCTTTGCTGCAGCCATTGACATAATGTTTCATGTCGCGCTTTTATTCCAGCAATATTCCACGTTGCTATTTTCATGGTGCTCATCATTAGATATCAAATATGCAATTCAATTTACTGCTATGTTTTACTACAGTCACATCGCTGTTTTTTTGTTTATAGGGGATATTACTATGGTAAATTAATTTATCAAGAGTAGCGGTAAAAGCAAATTTAAAGCTTTAAAATTTAATTTATTTTCATTTTTAAAAACTTTCTGCTGTTTAGTTCTTGACGAATGTACGTGTTCTCGCTATTAGAAATGAACATAACCGATGTGGATGTAATCAGGTGTTTTGGATATGAGCCGGAAAATTATTCACAGGTGTTAAGAAGATTAAAAGCAAATGCTAGTGCAAAAGGCTATTGCCTTCTCTGCTTGTGGTCGGGTAAACTGTTTTGTACAGGTATGCCCGATTTTGTGTGTAGACTTAGATATCTGCTTCGATTTTGTTGGGGTGGATAGAAATGAAAATAGAAAAGCCCGATTGGGTGAGACGAATGTAGATCGAAAAGAGGAAGGTTGCATGCCTACCGTAAACCAGTTGATTCGCAAGCCGCGTGTGGCGCCAGTTAAACGTAATAAGGTTCCTGCTCTGCAGTCGAATCCTCAGAAGCGTGGTGTTTGTACGCGTGTTTATACAACAACACCGAAGAAACCTAATTCTGCTCTTCGTAAAGTTGCTAAAATTCGCTTGACGAATGGATTTGAGGTGATTGGTTATATTCCTGGAGAGGGACATAATCTTCAAGAGCACTCTGTTGTAATGATTCGTGGTGGTCGTGTGAAAGATTTGCCAGGAGTTCGTTATCACATTATTCGTGGTTTGCTTGATACGCAGGGTGTCAAGAATCGTAAACAGCGTCGTTCAAAGTATGGCGCGAAGCGTCCAAAATAATATTGAGAGACAAAGCCAATGTCCCGTCGTCATAGAGCAGAAAAGCGTGAGATTAATCCAGATCCAAAATTTGGTGATTTGGTTATTATGAAATTTATGAATGCCATTATGTTTGATGGTAAAAAATCAGTTGCAGAGCGTATTGTTTATGGTGCGCTCGATTCTGTAGAAAAAAGAGTAAAAACAGATCCTGTGGCTCTATTTCATCGAGCTTTAGAGAATGTTGCTCCTCACATTGAGGTTCGTTCACGCCGTGTTGGTGGCGCTACTTATCAAGTTCCGATTGATGTTCGTCCTGATCGTCGTCAGGCTCTTGCTATTCGTTGGTTGATTGCGGCGGCACGTGGTCGAAATGAAACGACGATGATTGAGCGTTTATCTGGTGAATTGATGGATGCGGCTAATAATCGTGGTTCTGCCGTGAAAAAGCGTGAAGATGTTCATCGTATGGCTGAAGCTAATCGTGCTTTTTCTCACTATCGCTGGTAGAAGTTTTAAACTAAGGCAAATATAATGGCTCGCGAATATAAAATTGAAGATTATCGTAATTTTGGTATTATGGCGCATATTGATGCTGGTAAGACTACGATGACTGAACGTATTCTGTTCTATACCGGTAAGAATCATAAAATTGGCGAGACCCATGATGGTGCTTCTACAATGGATTGGATGGAGCAGGAGCAGGAGCGTGGTATTACGATTACGTCTGCTGCGACAACAACATTTTGGGAAGGGCAAGACGGTCGGAAGCGTCGCTTTAATATTATTGATACGCCAGGGCACGTTGATTTTACGATTGAAGTTGAGCGCTCTTTGCGTGTTCTTGATGGTGCAATAGCCTTGTTGGATGCAAATGCTGGTGTGGAGCCTCAGACGGAAACTGTTTGGCGGCAAGCTGAGAAGTATCGCGTGCCTCGTATGGTTTTTGTTAATAAAATGGACAAAATAGGAGCTGACTTTTATCGTAGTGTGGAGATGGTTGGTTCTCGGTTAGGTGCTAAAGCGCTTGTTTTGCAGTTGCCGATTGGTGCTGAAAATGACTTTGAAGGTGTTGTTGATCTTGTAGAAATGAAGGCTTTAAAGTGGGATGGTTCTATTGGTGCCTCGGCAGTGATAAGTGAAATTCCCTCTGATTTAAAGGAGAAAGCTGAAGAATATCGCGAGAAATTGATTGAGATGGCTGTGGAGGTTGATGAAGCTGCGACAGAGGCTTATTTGGAAGGTGTTATGCCAACCAACGAGCAGCTTGTTTCTCTCATTCGTAGGGGGACAGTAGAAGTTCAGTTTCATCCGGTTCTTTGTGGTACGGCTTTTAAAAACAAGGGGGTGCAGCCACTTTTGGATGCTGTTGTTTCCTATCTTCCTTCTCCAATTGATATTCCGGCGATTAAGGGTATTGATGTAAAGACTGAGGCTGAGACGACACGCGAATCTTCTGATGATGCTCCGTTATCTATGCTTGCTTTTAAAATTATGAATGATCCTTTTGTTGGTTCATTGACGTTCTGTCGTATTTACTCAGGTAAAGTTCAGAAAGGTATTTCTCTTGAGAATACTGTGAAAAAGAAAAAAGAGCGTTTGGGGCGTATGCTTCAAATGCATTCAAATTCTCGTGAGGATATTGAAGAAGCATTTGCTGGTGATATTGTTGCTCTTGCAGGACTTAAGGAGACGACAACAGGGGATACTCTTTGTGATCCTTTGAAGCCTGTTATTTTGGAGAGGATGGAATTTCCAGAGCCTGTTATTGAGATTGCAATTGAACCGAAGACAAAAGCAGATCAAGAAAAAATGGGTATTGCTCTTAACCGTCTAGCCGCCGAAGATCCTTCATTTCGTGTTAAATCGGATGAGGAATCTGGTCAGACTATTATAGCTGGAATGGGTGAGCTTCATCTTGATATTATTGTTGATCGTATGCGGCGTGAGTTTAAGGTTGAAGCAAATGTTGGGCAGCCTCAAGTTGCTTATCGTGAGTCAATTACTAAAATGGCGGAAATTGATTATACGCATAAGAAACAATCGGGTGGTGCAGGTCAATTTGCTCGTGTGAAAATTGTTTTTGAGCCTCATGATGGTGATGACTTTATTTTTGAGTCAAAGATTGTTGGTGGTGCTGTTCCTAAAGAATATATTCCCGGTGTCCAAAAAGGGATTGAGAGTGTTATGGGGTCAGGTCCTCTTGCGGGCTTTCCTATGCTTGGTGTAAAAGCGACTCTCATTGATGGTGGCTATCACGATGTTGATTCTTCGGTTTTGGCTTTTGAGATTGCTGCTCGTGCGGCTTTTCGTGATGGGGCAAAAAAGGCTGGTGCACAGCTTCTTGAACCGATCATGAAGGTGGAAGTTGTTACACCAGATGATTATGTTGGTGATGTTATTGGTGATCTCAATTCTCGTCGGGGACAGATTTCAGGAACTGAAGCGCGCGGCATTGCAACGGTTGTGAATGCAATGGTTCCTTTGGCAAATATGTTTGGTTATGTGAATACTCTTCGCTCTATGAGTCAGGGGCGTGCGCAGTATACAATGCAGTTTGATCATTACGAGCCTGTGCCTTCAGCTGTTGCTTTGGAGATTCAAAAGAAATACGCGTAATTTCAGGTTGGTAATTAATTTTTAACTTAGTCCTTAGCTTGGACGGAAAATGGAGAGCTCAAATGGCGAAGAGCAAGTTTGAACGAACAAAACCGCATGTTAATATTGGTACGATTGGTCACGTTGATCATGGGAAGA
>NZ_JBHIRW010000025.1:0-22366 GCF_042197445.1 Bartonella sp. AA1HLJMS
AATGTTTACTAGAAATCGCTCAAAAACTAGAAGTTCCTATGAACTTTTTTTATGCAGACATTGCCACAAAAGAAGATCTTTCAACAAAAGAAACCCTCTTACACCACAATCAAGAAACCTATAACGAAAAAGAACACACTCTGTTGAGAAACTTTAGAGAACTCCAGCCGAAAAAACAAAAAGCAATCTTGTGGCTAATTTCTGATTAAGCAAAAGCGCAACGATCAACATTATTTGTTAATATATCAAACAACGAAAAATCCTTAAGTCAAATTCAGATCAGCTCCCCATCCCCCTTCAAAGAGCAATGTTTTACGGTGGATAAACGGCATTTCTCTTTAACGCTTTTACGCACAAAGCAATAAAGCAATCCCGCTTGTGACTTCACTTATAAAATTGCAAGAAAATAGTTTTCACGACAAACAGAAGTAAAAGAATCCTACGATATTCGAAAACGCTGATTTAACATGCAAAAACACCAGCCACTCCCTTTGCTTTGCAATAAAATACCGCTTGTCTCATCGTGAATTTTTCTAAATCAGCACGCTTCAAAGAGCGGTGTTTATCACATAATAGGATTATCACCGCCCTTTATACCATGAATTTTTCCAAACTTAATCTTCAGGCAAAAATTCCAACCGATCTCCTTGTTTTGTAATTTTCACCGTTGTCTCATCGTGAATTTTTCCAAATAAGATATTTTCCGCCAGTGGGTCTTGAATTTCTTTTTGGATAATCCGTTTAAGCGGACGCGCACCATAGAGCGGATCATAGCCCTTATCGGCAAGAAATTTTCTCACCTCTGGCTCGATTTGCAAAGTTATTTTGCGTTCATTGAGCAAATTTTGCAAATGTTCTATCTGAATATCGACGATAGCTTCCATATCGTGACGTTGCAGCCTTTGAAAGAGAATAATCTCATCAATACGGTTTAAAAATTCAGGACGGAAAGCCGCTTTAACGACATTCATAACATCATTTTTTGCCTGATCGGTTGTTTGCCCTTCAGGCAAAGCAGTTAAAAACTCAGCACCAAGATTTGAGGTCATAATCAACAAAGTGTTACGAAAATCGACGGTACGTCCTTGACTATCAGTCAAGCGTCCCTCATCCAACACTTGCAACAAGAGATTAAAAATATCAGGGTGTGCTTTTTCAATTTCGTCAAACAGAATGACCTGGTAAGGTCTTCTACGTACAGCTTCAGTCAGCACCCCACCCTCTTCATATCCAACATATCCAGGAGGTGCCCCAATCAGCCGCGCCCCAGCATGCTTTTCCATATATTCCGACATATCGATACGCAACATGGCATTGGAATCTTGGAAAAGAAAAGCGGCAAGAGCTTTGGTTAATTCGGTTTTCCCCACACCAGTAGGACCCAAAAACATGAAAGAGCCAAGCGGACGATTGGGATCTTGCAACCCTGCACGCGCACGACGTACAGCACGAGAAACAGCTTGCACAGCCTCTCCCTGACCAATCACACGTTTGCTAATTTCATCTTCCATCCGCAACAGCGCCTCCCGTTCTGCCTCCAGCATTCGATCAACAGGAATACCGGTCCAGCGTGAAACAATCCGCGCCACATGTTCAGCAGTAACCGTCTCTTCAACGAGATGATTTTGTTGGTCATCATTTTCCGCAATACTCAATTGTTTTTCGAGTTCAGGGATAACGCTATAAGCGAGCTCTCCAGCGCGTTGGAATTGTCCATCACGTTGTGCAATAGCCAAAGCATTACGAGCTTCTTCGAGTTGTTTTTTCAAATCAGCAGCATGCCCTAATTTTTGTTTCTCAGCCTGCCAAGCACTTGTCATCTCAGCGGACTGTTGTTCCAATGTTTTGAGTTCCTCCTGCACATTTTCCAACCGTTCTTTTGCTGTTGGCTCGACATCTGTTTTCAAAGCTTCCCGTTCGATCTTCAACTGTAAAATACGCCGATCAACAGCATCGAGTTCTTCCGGCTTTGAATCGACCTGCATCCGCAAACGCGCCGCCGCTTCATCGATAAGGTCAATAGCTTTATCCGGCAAGAAGCGATCCGTAATATAGCGGTTAGACAAACGCGCCGCCGCAATCAAAGCACTATCAGCCAAGCGCACTTTGTGATGTTGTTCATATTTTTCCTTAATACCGCGCAAAATAGAAATAGTATCTTCCAAAGAGGGTTCAGGTACAAAGACAGGTTGGAAGCGGCGTGCAAGAGCAGCATCTTTTTCGACATATTTTCGATATTCATCGAGCGTAGTAGCGCCCACACAATGGAGTTCTCCGCGTGCAAGAGCAGGTTTTAACAAGTTAGAAGCATCCATAGGACCATCAGATTTTCCAGCGCCAACAAGATTATGCAATTCATCGATAAACAAAATGATCTGACCATTTTCAGCTTGCACCTCTGCCAGCACCGCTTTAAGGCGCTCTTCGAATTCCCCACGATATTTTGCACCAGCGATAAGCGCTCCCATATCCAACGCATGAAGCTGTTTATCCCGCAAAGTTTCAGGTACATCGCCATTAACAATGCGCAATGCCAACCCTTCCACAATAGCTGTTTTCCCCACCCCAGGCTCACCAATCAACACGGGATTATTTTTGGTCCGCCGTGAAAGCACCTGAATAGTGCGGCGGATTTCCTCTTCCCGCCCAATCACAGGGTCGAGTTTTCCTTCACGTGCATCTTTTGTGAGATCACGGGCATATTTTTGCAAGGCATCATATTGTCCTTCAGCATGGGGGCTTGTTGCTGTTTTTCCTTTCCGCAGCGCATTAATTGCCCGATTAAGCGCTTGCGGGGTCAATCCTCCACTTGTTAAAATATCGGCTGTTTTTGCGGTCTTTTCCATGATCAGCGCTTGCAACATGCGCTCCACGGTCACAAACTGATCACCGGCTTTTTTCGCAATATCCTCAGCCAGCGCGAAAACTTTTGCCAATGGCTGCGAAAGATAGAGCTGTCCATTTCCCCCTTGCACTTTAGGCAAAGCATCAAGTGCTTCTTTTAGCGCCTTTTGAATAAGAGTAAGATCACCACCAGCGTTTTGGATAAGCGATGCAGCCAATCCTTGAGAATCGTCTAACAACACTTTCAGGAAATGCTCCGGCATAAACTGCTGATGATCAGAAGCAAGAGCGCTATTTTGTGCTGATTGTAAAAAACCCTGCACGCGTTCGCTATATTTTTCCAAGTTCATTTTTTTTCCTTAAATCTCAAGCCATCACCACACTTTAACCTCTCCAATATTCCACAAAAGAAACATCCAGAAAGGATTATCCAGCCTCTAAAAAACACCGCGAAAAAAGCAGCAAGAAGAAGAACCATAGTGCTAAAAAGAATATGGGTTTCTACAAGCCTCATAGCAAGAGGGAGAAAAAAAATACGCTATCATTTTAAATAAAAACCGCAACTTTTCTTATACCCCCATCATCACTCCCCCTTTTAAACCATCACCCCTAAATTCCACCATTAAACTTAAATTTGAACAGCAGAAAAGGAGCATGCAAAAACACTTTAAACAAAGTAGTCTTTACAGCATATAGTTTAGAGTAAACATTAAAGTATTTTCTCTAATTTTACTTAACAAAACATTGAATATGTGCTTTAATACTTATAAAGTTACACTATTTTTATTAAGATAGAGGATTTGAGTATGTACCATACTGTAAAAAAGGTTATTTTAATACTTTTATTCCTTCTAATAAGTAAACCAAGCTATGCCGTTTTTGCCGGCAAAGTTATTACAATAGAGCATGAATGGCCTGAAAATGCATTATTTGATCTATTTGTGTTCACCCAGCAAGTAAATTACGATGGTGGGCCTAACTCCATCTATTTCTGGGGAAATAAATTTGAATTCCAAAACGGAAAAAGTGGACAAATTGGTTTTTTCAACAGGAGCAGCCGTACCATTCATTTTTCTATCTGGAATGCAACGGGATGGAAGGGTGATAAATGTAAGCATTTTACTCAGGAAGGTTCAGGAGTACGATGTGAAATTAACTTTCCATGGGAGATGGGACGCAGATATCGATTATATGTTGAAAAAAATGAGAATCTAGTTACAGCGAAAGTAGTCGATTTTACAACGGGTAAAAAAGTGAATATTGGGACCATAGAAGTACCAAATACATTTGGCAAACTCCGTAAATCTTCAAGTTTTGTTGAAGACCATTCTCGTTGGAAGAGACATCTTTCCTCCTGTTATGATTTAAGTCCGCAAAGTTCGATTTTTTTTGATCCTAATGGCTTAAAACAAAACAAGCTACACGAAGGGACTCTGAAAGTTTCTAATCAAGGAAAGTGTCGAGATTCTGACCTCATCCAAACATCATGTACGTTCACTTTTTGTATGACAAGTATAAGCAACTTTGGAGGTTTAGCCTCGCCTACAGCTAAACCAGAAATCCCCATTTCCAATGGGAAAGATCTGTCTGCAGAAACAATTTCTAACGTTTTGAAACAAAAAGAGCTTGTCGTTATTCGTTCAAAAGATCGTTCTTGGGCACCCAATATCTTTTTTCCATCTCCTGCTTCATTTAAGTGGAAATCAATCTTTATAGATCATCTAGCGGCTTTCAGTTCTACGCTTCACACCACTCACGGCACACAAAAGATAACCACGGGTCAAAAGATTATGTATATGTCTGATGGAAAAACTTGGAAAATTATGAAAAGAAACTAACTTTTTTCTTCTTGATAAGCCCCTCACTCCCCTTTAAAAATAAATGGGGGTGAGGAAGTTTTTTTCATTTCCCCACCACGGCTCCCTTTCCCAGTTATTTTTTCGAGCACTGCTCTCATCCCTTTAGCTCACCTCATCATCATACTTTCCAGCGCATTTTCTCCATTCTCATCCCCTTTCAAAACCACAACACCCTTTAATAAAAGCCTCACCTCCCTCTTCTATCACCCTCACACCATCCCTTCACGCATCCCTCTGCACTACCCCGCCTCTTATCCACACCCTCCCCCTTGTCCATAGGCACTCTCCCATTCCACGCACTCCTTTTTCTCTCCCATCAAACATTCACGACTTACAGCACTCTTCATTCCAGCTTCCCTCCTCGATTCACAAGCTCTCGTTCTCCCCCCATTTATCTCACCCCATCCATGCAAAAACCCAACGTGCCCCCAAAACACGCACAATGCATAAATCCATAAATCCTCCTCTTCACTTTTACAGATTCACATTTTTACGCTTTTACACATTCACAGAAAACAGCCAACGAAAGATTCACCACCCCACACCGCTCGATAAACACTGGTCCGTAAACAATCCAGCTTCTTATCTAGGGAAGGACTACTGATCAATTATCACCATCCCTCAAAAGACGCGCTTTATCAGACAAGACAAATAAGCCCTTCCTCCAAATATTCTCCACATACTCTTCTCCAGAAAATGCATTTAACACCCCTTTTCATCCCAGCTTTCCCCTCTCCACTCACAAATGCGTCCCCTAGTTTTCTCACCACATTCCACGCCAAATAAAAGCATACACACAGTACAAATCCTCCGCATCATTTTACGGATATACGTTTTAACGCTTTTACGTTATTACAGAAGTCAGCCAAATAAAATTTCCACATCACCACCCCGCACCGCTCTGTAAACACTGTTCTGAAAACGAACCCAGCTTTTTGCCTAGTCCCCTTACAGTCTTCAGACTACCCTCCTCAAACGACAGCACTTCATCAGGCTCAACAAATCAAAGCCCTATCATGAATATTCAAGCTCTTCACTCCTCCTTCAAATAGCGCCGTTTTACGGTATAACAGAATAGAAAATTTTTCATTTTTCTTGCCAACCTTCTGAAACTGCCTTATGAATAAATATCGTAAGTTTGATCGTCTACGCAGCGATCAACAGGGAACTAAAAGCCCTAAACCCTAACGTACAATTGAGCCCACTTTTGCGAATATCCTTAGAATTCCGGGAGTTTTTGCTATGTCCAAGTGCTTTAAGCACTAAAAGCAAAAAGCTGACTAGGGTTCAGTACTTGTTACTCCCGGAATACCAATGCGAGGGCGCTCGCAACCGGAGGGGGGCTTGAAGTGCCAACTAAAAATCCACATTTTATCGACATTTCTGATTAAGCAAAAGACGCGATTTATAATCCATATTTCGCACTTTTTTAAAAAGTACCCAATTTTATAGTCTTTGAAATTATTTTCATTTCTCTTGCCAATCTCCTGAAATTACTTTATCACTTAAAGTGTGTTTTTGATCGTCCACGCAACGATCAAATAGGGAGTTGAAAACCCGAACGCTCAGTACATAAATTTATCCCGCTTTGCGGGTATCCCGGAATTCCGGGAGCTTTTGCTATGTCCAAGTGCGGTAAGCACTAAAAGCAAAAGGCTGACTGAGCTCAGTATTTTCAACCTCCCGGAATACCAATGCGAGGGCGCTCGCAACCGGAGGGGGGCTTGAAGTGCCAACTAAAAATCCACATTTTATCGACATTTTGATAGGCAAAAGAATCCGTCACAGACGCATTTCAATAGGACTTTCCCAAAAAGAATTAGGAAGCCATTTAGGTGTCAGTTTCCAACAAATCCAAAAATACGAAAAAGGCTTAAACCGTGTAAGTGCCAAATGTTTACTGGAAATCGCTCAAAAACTGGAAGTTCCTATAAGCTTTTTTTATGCAGACATTGCCACAAAAGAAGATCTTTCAACAAAAGAACCTCTCTTACACCACAATCAAGAAACCTATAGCGAAAAAGAACACACCCTTTTAAAAAATTTTAGAGACCTCCAGCCGAAAAAACAAAAAGCAATCTTATGGTTAATTTCTGATTAGGAAAAAGAGCAACAATTAACATACCCCCTGCCTAAAGTTTCCCATACCTGATATCACCATACCTCCAAGAATGATATTTTACGGCATATAAGATAATTCACACTATAGCTCCTCGTTTTCTGTTTCCATTATTGCTTCAAGTCAAGCTGATTAAGGATTGGCAGCTGAGTTTTTTAAGTTTGGCTATTCGTAGCAAAGCGGAGTTAAACAAAAATGACATTGTTACTCAAAACCATGCCCCCTATTGCGTTTACGAGACGGTAGAACAGCGTCAAGAAGGCAAAGCCCCGAAAAAAAACAAAAATATGAGCGGTTAAGTAAAAATCAAAGATTAAACCTATAACGTCAAAAAAGCTGCTCTATGTTGGATTATCTCCACGTCCTCTAAATCTCAGAAAAATGATTTAAAACATTTGTTTTATTGATGAGCCAATCATTGAGATCGAACAATTAACAAAGAACGGTTCAGCAATATCCTGATAGCCAATAAACAGCATAATCCACTCAATCCAGAAAGAAGGAACAATTTTCCAGCCGAAGTGTGACCTAAAACAAACGCTCCAACAAACGGCGCCACCAACATAGCTAAATTTTGTATAGACTGCACCCATCCGGAAGCCAATCCAATCTGTTCATTGAAATTGCTTACCAGATAAACATTAGAAGATATGGAAAAGTAAGCGCTAACCATTCCAATAAGGAAAAAACAGAGCAACAAAGTCTCAATACGGAGTAAATCAAAGTAAAAAAAGCACACTGAGATCATGACAAAACCAATCATTGTTGACATTGCCGGCATTAACAACTCTGATATTTTGCCTGTAAGGGGTTTATGCTTTGATTGTTTCACACTCCAAAATCCATAGAGAAAATTACCGATTGCCGAAGCCGATACCAGCATCCCAAGAGCCTGTTTATTCATTTTCATTGCACTAAGAATAACCGGCAACTGATTATTCACCATAAAGATCATGGCAAAATACACAAACATCACCGCCACATAGGCATACCAAGTTGTCCCATAAAGCCTCTGCTTTGATTTTATGGTATTCGCTGTTTTTATCATGAGCGACGAGACAGGTTGTGCACCAAGACAACAAAACACCATAAAGCCTAGCAATGTCAAAAATCCAGAAAACAATAAAGTATAGGTATCTGATAAAAGTACAGACAGAGCACTCCCCAAAGCAGGTCCTATCATCTTTGCCGCGCTATTGATCATGTTAAGCACAGAATAGTAACGAGTCCGTCCGTTTTCAGGCACCGAATTTGCACTAAGAACGGAAATTGCAGGCATGGCTAGACTGTTGAATGTCGCTCGAATAACTGCCAGTATAATAAATCCTTGCAGACTCGTCGCCATCAATAAACCGACAGTACAGAGTGCCCGTAACAGCAGTGACGCCCGCAACCAATGGATCATAGAACGGTGACTTACCAACATTCCAATTGGCTTAGACAGAACGATACCAGGTAATAATGTTGCCGCTCCAATAAAAGCGACATCATATTGATCAGCTTTCCACGTGAACACAGATACGGTCAAAATCACGATATAATCAATCCAACCGCCAAATGACACCACGCCATTACCCAGCAAAAGCACCAACAAGCGATTTTTTACTGCCTCATCTCTTTGCACCAAAACACGCGCCCCTCTTTTTTGTTAGCAATACTGATTAGATGATCAATTTTTCTCTCACACCCTAAAGGCACCAACAACTTTCACGCAACAGAGCACTAACAAGCGATTTTTTACTGCCCCGTCTCTTTGCACCAAAACACGCACCCCTTCTTTTTCGTTAGCAATACTGATTAGATGATCAATTTTTCTCTCACACCCTAAAGGCACCAACAACTTTCACGCAACAAAGCACTAACAAGCGATTTTTTACTGCCCCGTCTCTTTGCACAAAAACACGCACCCCTTCTTTTTCGTTAGCAATACTGATTAGATGACCAATTTTTCCTCACGCCCTAAAGGCACCAACAGCTTTCACGCAACAAAGCACCAACAAGCGATTTTTTGTTACCCCGTCTCTTTGCACAAAAACACGCACCCCTCTTTTTTGTTAGCAATACTGATTAGATGACCAATTTTTCCTCACGCCCTAAAGGCACCAACAGCTTTCACGCAACAAAGCACCATCGACCTTCATGCAACAAAGCAATTTATAATTATCCATGGTAAACAAAACCTTTGGGGATAAGTCTTAGATATGTATTAAAACTTCCATCGTTGATTGAACTTAATCTGCGTCTTTGCGAATGACGATAATAAGCAAGCCGTTAATCCAGCTCTTAAATACATTTACGATAATCCCGCGCGCCTCCCCTTCAGTTTCCACACAAAAAAAACGCTTTAGCGTTCTTTCTCAAGAGAACTCTTTATTCTTCTTCATCACTTACTTGTGGTGGGGGTGGTAAAATATAAGAGCCTGAAAGCCAACGATTAAGATCAATAGCTCGGCACCGTGTGGAACAAAAAGGATAAGAAGATTTTTGTGACATCTGACCACAAATAGGACAAGGATGCGGAGGACGGGTCTCTTTTTGCAAATTTAGCTCTTTTTGTTCTTGGCACACCTTTGTCATTGGCTTCTTCATTAACTTTTCTTCTGTTGCTTTTTTTTCATTTTTGCTTTTCTCTTTTTGTTGCTTTTCACCTTGCATTGATCTTACCTTAAAGTTTTTCTAATGCGTTTGTTCAGCCCAGTGAGTGAAAAGTGGATAGTGATAAGCGGTCAAGAGATCGGCTGTTTCAGCCAAAGGCAATCCCACAACATTAGAATAAGAACCCGTGATATGGACAACAAAAACCCCTGCTTTTCCTTGGATAGCGTAGCCCCCCGCTTTCCCTTGCCATTCTCCTGAAGCAAGGTAAGCCTTCATCATGGCAGAGGTTAAGCGTCTAAAGCGAACACGACTTTCAACCAATTTTACGGTTATTTTTCCACGTTCATTGAGCGCACAAATGGCACCATAGACCTTATGCGAACGCCCAGAAAGGTATCGTAAACATTCATAAGCCTCATCCTCGCTTTCTGGTTTGGGGAAAATGGTCCGCCCAACAGCCACCACCGTATCAGCCGCCAAGATAATCATTTTCTGTCCAGGTAATTTTTCTTGACCATTCTGCAACTCGTCTTGACCATTCTGACTGTACCAGCGCAAAATTTTTTGGGCTTTCAGTGCTTTTTCTTTTGCCAAACGTTTGGCAAGGTTTGCAGGATGTTCTTTTAATTTTGGCGTTTCATCAATATCGCTTGCATAAACCTGCTGGGGATCAATCCCTATTTGTGCCAAGAGCGCTAAACGCCTTGGCGAAGCGGAGGCAAGCACCAAATGAATTTCTTCTGTAAGAGTATCTGCCAAACGTTTTTCCCCCCACTCTCTTATATTTCTCATTTCCACCCCTTCACAATTGACTTCCCTCTCACCCCCTTTTAAGCGCCTCCTTTTAAGCGCCCCTTTAGCCTCCCTTTTAAGCGCTATTGATCTCCTTATCCTTTTTCCGCATCGATTTTACAGTTTTTCAAGGCTCTTCAAACACTCCCCTTTTTTCACTCATGAAAAGCAAACTAAAAAACTGTTAAAAAATAATAGAAATAATATGATAGCTTTTAGAAAAAAGTGCAAGCCACCCACGAGGCTACTTATAGCGATATGTAATACGCCCTTTTGTCAAATCATAAGGTGTCATTTCCACCATGATTTTATCACCGGCCAACACCCGTATACGATTTTTCCGCATTCTACCAGCGGTATGGGCAATAATTTCATGATCATTTTCCAGTTTCACACGAAACATCGCGTTAGGTAAGAGTTCAGTAACGATACCAGAAAATTCTAAAACTTCTTCTTTTGACATAAACAAACATTTCCTTTACAGTGCACATATTTTGTTAAGCTGCGCGTTATTTCCAGCGTTCATACCCTATTTTCTTAAGTTTGTGAATAAAAATTCCACAAAAAGGGAAAGGTTTTTCAAGTTTACTCTTCCATACTCTCAAAAAAACGGCCCCCCACCCCTTAAGAATCAAAACTTTTTTTTCACCAATTTTACCCGCTAATTTCCTTCAATTTTTATGATGATTTTGGTTTCAGTGTGACAAGAAATTACGCTAATTTTTTCCCCTAAAGCATTTTCCCAACACCTCTGACTAATCCCTCCACAACTTACGAACAATCATCCTCTCTCCAACTTTTCCTCACCTTCCACACCTTAAACATGCGCCCTTCAGATAAACACCACTCCCCCCACGCCAGAAGCCCTTCCTTTTCTCAAAAACCTTCTCCATTCTTCACTCACCATTCACAACATGCTTCACTGCCCCACACTTCATACTCTACGCATTTCCCATACAGCCTTCCCCATTTTCTCTCTCTTCACACGCTTCCTCTAAGCCACTCTTTCCATTTATGTTGTTCTTCCTACCTTCGAAAACACGATCCCTATACATTGCGTATCATTAACCACAACGCCTCTAACGACATAAAGCCTTTTCCTTTTTTGCACATTTCCGTTTTTACGCTTTTACATATTTACAGAACATAGCCAAATGAAACTTCCACACCGCACCACTCTATAAACAATAGTATTACCCCAGCTTCTTGCCTAGCCAATCTCCCCAAGCACACTTCAGATCACCCACCCACGGACTTCAGATTCCCCTCAAATGACACCACTTCATCAAGTACCATAAAAACAAAGCGCTATCTCCTCACACCATCCTTTACGCATCCCTTCGCACCACCGCCTCTTCCCCCTCTAGTCTGTTCATTCCTATTCCGCCCCCACACTCTCTTCTCCCTTCAATCTCCCGGCAGGCTTCATCCCAGCTTACCACTCCATTCACAAAAACTCTTTCCCCCATTTATCTCACCACATTCCATGCCATGCCAAAAGCATACACAATGCACAAATCCTCTACTCCTTTTTCACGAATATACGTTTTTAAGCTCCCCTTCTAATCATGATTTCGGAGCCGCGTGAGAGGGACAAAACAAGCCGTTAAGTTCTGGGGGTCAAGGACGCCGTTAGGCGCCATGTAATGGTCTCCTTGACCTTAAGAACCTAGGATTGTTAGTCCCCTCATTAAACGCGGGTCTGATCTCATGATTTTGGTGAGCGTTCCGGAGAGTTTGAGAGGCGGAAAGCCTCTCATTAAAAAATAAAGTTTATAAATAAAAACTATTTTCATTTGCCAATCTTCTGAAATTACTTTATCACTTAAAAGATATTTTGATCGTCTACGCAGCGATCAAGAGGGATTCAAAAACCCTAAGCTCTAGCGTAAAATGAGCCCACTCTTGTGAGTGTCCCGGAATTCCGAGAGTTTTTGCCATGTCCAGGTGCGTTTCCGCACTAAAAGCAAAAAAACTGACTAGAGCTCAGTATTTTGACTCTCGGAATACCAATGCGAGGGCGCTCGCAACCGGAGGGGGGCTTGAAGTGCAAACTAAAAATCCAAATTTTATCGACATTCTGATTAAGCAAAAGACGCGATTTATAATCCATATTTCGCACTTTTTTAAAAAGTACCCAATCTTATAGTCTTTGAGATTATTTTGATTTCTCTTGCCAATTTTCTGAAATTGCCTTATAAATGAATACTGTAATTTTGGTCGTCTACGCAACGATCAATAGGGGATCAAAAACCCGAAACCTAAAACATGAATTTATCCCACTTTTGTGGGTATCCCGGAATTCCGGGAGTTTTTGCTATGTCCAGGTGCGATGAGCACTAAAAGCAAAAAGCTGATTTAGGTTCAGTATTTTTGACTCCCGGAATACCAATGCGAGGGCGCTCGCAACCGGAGGGGGGCTTGAAGTGCAAACCAAAAATCAAAATTTTATCGACATTCTGATAGGCAAAAGAATTCGTCAAAGAAGAATTGCCATGGGACTTTCCCAAAAAGAATTAGGAAACTATTTAGGTGTCAGTTTCCAACAAATCCAAAAATATGAAAAAGGCTTCAATCGTGTAAGCGCAGGGTGTTTACTCAAAATCGCCCAAAAACTGGAAGTTCCCATAAGCTTTTTTTATGCAGATATTGCCACAAAAGAAAATCTTCCCACAAAAGACACTCTCTTACACCACAATCAAGAAACATACAGCGAAAAAGAACATTCCCTTTTGAAAAATTTTAGAGAGCTCCAGCCGAAAAAACAAAAAGCAATCTTGTGGCTGATTTCTGATTAAGCAAAAGAGTAACAATTAATATTATTCCATTCATATACCCCCTTAAGTCAAATTCAAACCAGCACTCCATACCCCTCCAAATCACGCCATTTTATGGGATATTGATTTTTCTTGCCAATCTCCTGAAATTACTTTATTGATAAGCACGTGTTTTTGATCGTCCACGCAACGATCAAATAGGGAGCTAAAAGCCCGAAAGCTTAATACATAAATTTATCCCGCATTGCGGGT
The DNA here is from genome assembly GCF_042197445.1 of Bartonella sp. AA1HLJMS. Taxonomy (NCBI): domain Bacteria; kingdom Pseudomonadati; phylum Pseudomonadota; class Alphaproteobacteria; order Hyphomicrobiales; family Bartonellaceae; genus Bartonella; species Bartonella sp. AA1HLJMS. The sequence continues at coordinate 13,242 of NZ_JBHIRW010000025.1, forward strand.
ATCCCGGAATTCCGGGAGATTTTGCTATGTCCAGGTGCGTTTCCGCACTAAAAGCAAAAAGCTGATTAAGCTCAGTACTTTTAGACTCCCGGAATACCAATGCGAGGGCGCTCGCAACCGGAGGGGGGCTTGAAGTGCAAACCAAAAATCCAAATTTTATCGACATTCTGATAGGCAAAAGCGCAATTTATAATCCATATTTCGCACTTTTTTAAAAAGTATCCAATCTTATAGTCTTTGAGATTATTTTGATTTTTCTTGCCAATCTTCTGAAATTACTTTATCACTTAAAGTGTAATTTTGATCGTCCACGCAACGATCAACAGGGAACTAAAAGCCCTAAACCCTAGCGTACAATTGAACCCACTCTTGTGGGTATCCCGGAATTCCGGGAGTTTTTGCTATGTCCAGGTGCGATGAGCACTAAAAGCAAAAAAGCTGACTAGGGTTCAGTACTTTTAGACTCCCGGAATACCAATGCGAGGGCGCTCGCAACCGGAGGGGGGGGCTTGAAGTGCCAACTAAAAATCCAAATTTTATCGACATTTTGATAGGTAAAAGAATCCGCCACAGACGCATTTCAATGAGCCTTTCGCAAAAAGAATTAGGAAGCTATTTAGGTGTCAGTTTCCAACAAATCCAAAAATATGAAAAAGGCTTCAATCGTGTAAGCGCAGGGTGTTTACTCAAAATCGCCCAAAAACTGGAAGTTCCCATAAGCTTTTTTTATGCAGATATTGCCACAAAAGAAAATCTTCCCACAAAAGACACTCTCTTACACCACAATCAAGAAACATACAGCGAAAAAGAACATTCCCTTTTGAAAAATTTTAGAGAGCTCCAGCCGAAAAAACAAAAAGCAATCTTATGGTTGATTTCTGATTAAGCAAAAGAGCACACAAAGCATAAATCCTCCGCATCATTTTACGGATATACGTTTTTATTTTACGGATCAATGGTTTGATGCTTCTCCACATTTACAGAAAGCAGCCAAATGAAACTTTCAAATTCCCCCCGCACCACTTTGTAAACATAGGTTTGTCAACAATACAGCTTCTTACTCTAGCCAATTCCCCTGCTGATTTCAGATCACGACACCACAAAGGATAATGTTGCATCAAACGCGGCAGATACCTCCTATTTTAAAATATTCTTGCCCCTTCACCACCCTAAAGTAAGATCACGCAAAGCACCGGTCAATCCCACTTCAAAAACAACTTTCCCCACCCCCTCTCTCCTCAACACCCCCGCCTCTTCATCCCAACTCCCCCCTCCCTTCATAAACTCTTCACCCCCAACCCCCTCTCTCCTCAACACCCCCACCTCTTCATCCCAACTCCCCCCTCCCTTCATAAACTCTTCACCCTCACCCCCTCTCTCCTCAACACCCCCACCTCTTCATCCCAACTCCCCCCTCCCTTCATAAACTCTTCACCCTCTCTCATCTCTCCTCAACACTCCCGCCTCTTCATCCCCCCCCAATCTTCTCTCCACATTCCATGCCATGATAAAATCATACACCACGCATAAAGTCCCAGCTTCCTTTTTTGCACATTTCCGTTTTTACGCTTTTACGTATTTACAGAAAGCAGAAAATCTGCAAAAAATGCATTACACAATAACGTTTTCAACAACTGTCATTAAAAACTCGCCTCCCTTTTCATCTAAATCCCCCTATTTTCACTTAAATCATAGATATAAAACGCCCTATTATTGTATTGAGCAGCATAAAATTTTTCGAAAAATTCTAACGATCAAAAGGGGTCATAAGAAGCATTTTACGACTTTTAAAAGAATTTTTATTTACACCCAGTGTTTTTTTGTAACGTAGAAGAGCACATTTAATTAATTGACTATAAGAAAGTTTGAAATGAGAGAAGCTCTTCGTTTTTCTCATTCAACATCCGCAACGATAACTTATCCTTATAAGTCAATATTTTTTCGTAATACAAAACGTGCCAAAAGGAATATACTTATGTTGCATATTCACGCGCTTGTTTTAAAGAAAGATCTCTCAACGCTCCATCACACCCATTTTGCAAAACGCTACCCGTAAAGGAATGGTAAGCTCCCATGAAGGATATAAAATCCATTCAGCCCCCCCTATCTTTACGCTTATGGAAAAACAAGTTTACGCTTATAGAAGAACAAGCCGGCATCATCACAAAAACTCTGCCAGCTCCCAATGTTGCAGACAGCCTTCGGTTCAAGAGATAATTCATTAAAGGCATGCCTTTCTTGTACAGTTTTGACCCACATGCACGCCCCACCACTTATGATGTATAAGCCAAGTAATTTTAATTGATTTAATATGAGAGAACTGGTGATGAGAAATTTTATTATATTCAGCAACGCGCTTCACGTTAAAAAATGGTTATTTATTATTATAAATCAATATATTAATAAAGAAGAGAGTCATCATCAAGACGCTTACCTTTTTCTAAAAAAAGGCTTCACACTGAGAGAAAACATCTAAAACTTAGATAAAAAAAAAGGTTTGCCTCTAATAAACAAACCTCTACAGAAAATTATTCACATAACTTTCAAAATTTTAAATTAATCCCTCTAGAAGCAATAAAAACGCTTTAGAAGCACCAAAATGAATACAAAGATCAATTTAACACAATGTTAAGAAAAATCAAGAACAAAAAATTTTTATCGTTAATACACCTTTAAAAAACGAGGCTTCTTAACCTACGCGGCTCAAAAGTCTGGGGCTTCTTCTACAAACGCCTCCAAGCCAATCAATCCCTTCATCTCTCTCAAAAGACAGCATAAAAGATTCACAGTACAAGTCTTCGCTAAAAAAATATCAATCGCCAGCGCTCATAAAAGCCAGCGTTGGTATAAAAGATCAGATTATCGAACAATCTTGCTAAAATGTCTTCCCAATAAATAAAAAAGAAGCGGATTCTTAAATATTTCCGCCTCTTTAACAATAAAAATTATGATGAGGGATTATTAAAAAATTTCAAGACTGTGAAGGGAACCAATTTGATAACAATTCATACCTTACAGGATCATCGGCACATTGCCCACCACCACATTCCAGTATGGTAGAAATCAAATTTGCCGCAATCAAAAACACAAATAAGAAACTTGCCGCTTTACTCAAGACTGGAAAAGGAGAAAATTCTTTGAACTTGTGTGCCAATTCGCCTAAAATCATGACAAATGAGACAGCAAAGATACAAAGGACAGAAATAATGAAAGCCCAAGTATAAAAATGCAATCCAAAGAACGTTGAACCATATCCTAAATCATCGGGTGTGATATGCAAAAACACTTGCCGTGCTGCCACAGCACTGGTTACCATACAACCAAGAATAACCATACCATAATGGGTATTTTTCACCTTATGGTGAATATTGAGTAAGAACCCACAACCTGCCAGCATCAATCCAACGCGCTGCAGCAAACAAAGGGGACAAGGTAACTCAAACTTTACCAATTGATAATAAAAAGCCACCACCAAGACAATAGATAACCCAAAGAGTCCTAGCGTATTCATAAAGATAACGAAGTGAGGATTTTTTTGTTCAACATGTTCCATGGCTATTCTCTCAAAAAGATAAATTTAAAGTAGAAGTTGCGTGATGATTGAAAGTGAGAAGAATGACAACGAATAAAATTGCCCACAAAGCATAACTTATATTTTTTTTGCCACACATAGTCGTTACTGCAGTACCTAAAGCGATTAAAAATGGAAGAAACATAGCTTTTAAATCTCCTTTACATCCGTTGTTTAACTCTTATTTATTTCAGCGTTCACCATATTACAAAATTGGGCAAAAAAGAGACCATGGATTTATTATTCACAATTCGTCACTCGCGATTGATATTACCATTATATTTAAGTGAAAAAACGATATAATCGCTCAGAAGCACATCTCAACAAAAGCGTTAAAAGCACAAAAGCGTTGATTATTCGCTTCCCCTTATATCAGCCATTGTTAAAGATATATCGACAATTATAAAGATTATATCCCCTATAAAGATTATATCCCCCACTCACAAAAGAATCACTTGAACAACAAAATAAATAGGCTTTGAAATCGAGAGATATACATCTCTTTTTTTCTCAAAAGAATATCCTCATTTTGCAACACATTTTTGACATAAAAATCTCTTTTTCTCATAAGCAATGTTTCAAATTGCAACAGATTTTATATCATATGGTGATCTTGTTTATTTTAGCAAATAAAAAATAAGACATTTTTTTAAAAAAACTTATAATCAATGGCTTTTCCCCAATACATTTTTCCCTCTTATCTTAAATAAAAGACAATACCGCAAGCTCAACAGCCTCATGGGTCCCACGCCACCCCGTGACATTGCCCTCCCCCCTCACAAGAAGTGCTTCATGCCTTCAATACTTTAGTTTTTCATCTCTCGAGATCCCCTTTAAATTTTTAGCTTTCCACCTTATTTGAAAAATAACTGTTTCTCTGTCATCAATTGGCTTTGCAAAAAGAATATAAAACTTTAAAAAAAATAATGATAAAGAATCGCATTGAACCTTTGAAAAGGATAGAGAATGATGAAAAAATCATGTGATGTGGCGATTTTAATGGGGAGCCAATCGGATTGGCAAACGATGTGCCATAGTGCAGATATTTTGACGAATCTTGGTATTTCTCATAGTTCGCATATTGTCTCAGCACACCGAACTCCTGAACGCCTTTATCAATTTGCCAAAGAAGCAAAAGAAGCAGGGTTTAAAGTTTTAATTGCCGGTGCGGGGGGTGCAGCGCATCTTCCAGGTATGTTAGCAGCCCTTACTCCTCTTCCTGTTTTTGGCGTTCCAGTGCATTCTCACTCTCTTTCTGGTCAAGATTCTTTGCTTTCAATCGTGCAAATGCCAGCAGGGATACCCGTCGGCACATTAGCAATTGGCAAAGCAGGCGCAATTAATGCAGCCCTTTTAGCCGCAGCCGTTATGGCCGTTTATGACCATGATCTCGCCCAACGATTAGAAGATTGGCGTCAACAACAAACAGCCAATGTCGCCCAAACGCCTGTAACGGAGGTTTAAAATGGCACCGTTTTCCACCCCCCCCTCAGCCAACACCACCCCCTCCAACACCACCTTAGCCAACACCACCTCGTCCAACACCACCTTAGCCAACACCACTTCGTCCAACACCACCTCATCCAACACCACTCCCTTCACCATGTTACCTCCAGGCAGCGTCATTGGTTTAATCGGGGGGGGACAATTAGCACGGATGCTCGCCATAGCGGCCGCAGAATTAGGATTTCGAACCGTTATTTTTTGCCCTGAAGCCGATTGCCCAGCCGCTCAAACAGCAAACAACCATATTGTTTCCGCCTATGACGATATATCAGCTTTAGATCATTTTATTTCTCAGTGTGATGTTGTCAGCTATGAATTTGAAAATCTTTCGCTTCAAACGGTTCAATATGTAGAAAAGAGTAAGCCTGTTTATCCTTCTTCCAAAGCATTAAAGATCACGCAAGATCGACTTTTTGAGAAGCAATTTTTGCGTGATCAAGGGATTGGCACCGCGTTATGGCACGCTGTTGACAATTTTTCTTCTCTTCTTTCCGCTCTTGATACCTTAGGCGGACGTGGTCTTTTAAAGACGCGTCGTTTTGGTTATGACGGAAAAAACCAGATCAAGCTTGATCACCCAGATGAACAAACCCTTGACGAAGCCTTAAGGACTTTTCAGGAACAGCCTTGTATTTTGGAAGAAATAGTTCCTTTTTTATCGGAAATTTCGGTTCTTTCGGCACGTACAAAACAAGGAGAACATATTTTTTATGACTGCCCTGAAAATCAACACAAAAATGGTATTCTTCATAAATCCTTTGTTCCATCACATATTCCACCTGAGGTGCAAAAAGCAGCTCAAGAAATCAGCTTAACAGTTATGGATGCCCTCAATTATGTTGGTGTTCTTTGCATTGAATTTTTTGTCTTAACGAATGGTCATCTTTTAGTGAATGAATTAGCACCGCGTGTCCATAATTCTGGTCATTGGACACAAAAGGCATGCATAACTTCACAATTTGAACAGCATATCCGTGCTATTTGCGGACTTCCCTTAGGCAGTCCCTATCGCCATAGCGATTGCCAAATGACCAATCTTCTTGGTAACAATTTTAGCACGTTAAAATATTTTCTGAAGCAAGAGCGCACCTCGATCCATTTATATGGCAAAAGCACTGTTCACCCCAACCGCAAAATGGGGCATATCATCCAATTACTGGGACCAGCCAACAAATCTTAAGCCCACATATATACAAATACTTTTTCACACTTTTCCCCTAAATGAACTGAAAAAACAACCTCTCCCCCCACACCGATATCCATCGGCTTCAAAAGCGCCCCTAACCTTTTAATTCTCCCCTGAAAGGGCGTGAAGCCCTCCTACAAGCTCCTTCTCTCTTAAAAACATCACCTCTTCCCCCTCCAAACCGCTTCATCCTACACGAACATCTCATCCGCCCTCAAAAACAAAGCTTCACTCCACACCAATATCCAAGCAGCACAACAAGCGCTCCCAACCCTTCAACTCCACCCCCTAGCTCTTCTCCCCTTCCTTTTCTCAAAAATATCCCCCGGCTAAAAATAATCCACCAGCCCCCAACTTCACTACCCCTCCACCTCCCACAGCATAAATATTCCCCTATAACATACGCAGCCCCTTCATTTTTCTTTTAATGCCAACCTTTAAGAAATAGACTAATTTATTGCACCCCCATAGATACCAATCCCCATGATTGCGCTTTTATTGTCTCTAGCTTCTCTTCTTATGTTCATTTTTTCACAAAAGCATCGTTTTGTTTTCCATAAAATTGCTGCAAAGAGGTAAAACGTATTACTCTCCCAAAACAACTCTCGAGAATTCGGCCCAATATCGGCCAGACGATAGCCCTCTCCAGCATAGCAACTTTCTTCTTTTTCTCCTCTCTCTTTTTCCTTCAACGGATAGAAGATTTTCTTCTTTCATTAATTCCCCCAACACATTCCTCGAAAAGGTTTCCTGAACTTCTCCCCAAAGGCTTAAGTTTCTTCTTTTCAGATCAATTTTTCTTCTCTTACAAAACCCTCCCTTTTTTAGTGCATCAATTTTTCCACCTTTTAATCCTGTTAAGACAATGAATTATAAGGCACATAATCACCGTATAATGCGCATTGATTTTATTGCATCTCGCACAATTCTTTATGAACTCCCCTTATCGTAAACGCACTTTGTTTACGCATATTCTTAACCACCCATAAGAGATTGTCTGTAACTCTCTAATCCTGCTCAGCAATGACATTCGTCACCCCCAACAGACCAGCGCTTCATGAAGTTCCCACAATTTTTCTCAATCCAAGCTTATTTCAAGAGCACCTAATAATTTATAAATATAAATGTTTATTTTATTATCCTGATAAAGCTAAACTATACTTTTTAATACTATTATTTTAACACTATCATTGCCTTTAAAACGCTCATTATGCGAAAAAAATACTTCACTTCTAACAATAATAAAATAATTTCGCTTGTATCTTATCTTAATATGTGATTAACGTTCAGCATAAACTTAGATCTTTTTATAGCAAAAATACCATACAAAAGGGGAAAATAATGGAGGGTATCTCTTCAAACAAACTCAAAGATGAAAACAATGAAAATAAGGAAGCAACTTTAAATGAGGCACAGTCTGTTCCTCCTCAAAAACGTAAAGGGGGTCCATTTAGACATATGTTGTTCCTCTTTCTTTTAACCTTTCGTAAACCCATTGTTTTCGTAACGAAAATCCTGTCGATAATCTTTTTATTAATGACAGGAATTCTTTGTCTAATATACCTCACAGGAGGAAGAGAAACACTGCCCCTATTGATCGGGATACCAATGCTCATTACGTCAGCTCTCTTTGGCATTTGCAACATGTATATAAATTGGTATTACGACATACTTTTATTACGTCTATCACCAGACAATGTGAAGCTTTCACTCTTTCAATAAACATCATCATAGACCACCCTTGGGAAGGTCAAATTTTTCTACAGCATGGATATTAAAAGGAATTCAAACTATCCACATTCAAGAGCCAAAGTGTATTCTCAGTATACTGTCTCTCTCACCGGATAATTTGAATTCCCCATCCGTTTGACAATATCCAGCACTCCACCCACGTAGAAATAATTGGGTTGCAAAGAATCATAAACTATTGCCTTAAAAGAGAAATTTATGCATAATCTTTCACTCTAACAGCACAGATTTAATTCCTCATTAAAAGTACCAAGCGCTCCGTCCCTGATCTCCACGTCAAAGATATAATTACAGCACTAAGCTTATCCATTCCCAAACCAAACATCCTCTCACCCCTCACGTAAAATAAAAAGCCTCAAACAGAAGACACTTGTGTTGCCAATTTACGCATTTGTTTTAACACGCGCTTATTTTAAAGAAACATTTTGCCAATGCACATTGCCCCACCACTTCACAACAGCAGCCCCCGTCATAGAGCATAAAGCTCTCGATAATAGCTTAAACATTTATAGTGCACCACCCTCTTTAAACTTATGAAGCGTAAACACCAACGCCATCACACCGCTTTGTCAGCCCCCAATGTTACAACACTCTCTTGTACTTGAAAGCATTCATAAAAGACCGTTTTATTCCTTATCTTCGAGTATCTTTACCATAGATCAATCCCGCTTATGATATGCAAGCAGCGAATGCTATGCTTAAAGATACACAGATTTGCAATGAGAAAACCTTAAGACTATGCAAAACTCTTATTTTACTACGTTTTCTCTGAACAATAGAAATTTATCCTTATCAATTCATCATCTTTGTCATCATCATGCGGTTTATTTTTTAGGTTTTAAGAATAAGCCTTAAGAATATCCTCACACACGAACAAAAAACACCTCATGTTATAAATTTTACATGAGCCTTACTTAACGATGATATTTTACGAAAAAACAGGATTATTTTCTCACAAATAGGAAGCTTTTACTTTTTTCCACTCTTTGTGCTTTTTGGTGTCCTTCTTTTTACGAGAAAATTTTTACCTTCAAGGCAACCCTTAACACACCCTAAGGAATTTGTAAGGGATATACCCTTGACAAGAATAAGACTTCTTGTTAAATCTCTCCT